>CAZHCQ010000104.1:0-5204 GCA_964531415.1 uncultured Gammaproteobacteria bacterium | reverse complement strand
TCAACTCATGGGCAATGTTTCCAGACCACAAAGCGCCAACCCGCTCCTCTTTGCCGATCTTCCTATAATATGAAGCAAGCTCGCTGACGTGCTTCAACATCCTATCCATCACAAGCCGATACGCTGTTTTCATATCGCCTGCAGATCTCACTTTTTCTAAAAAACTGTCCACCTCCGCCTGGTTATATGGCTCTAAAGATGCGGTCAATTCTTGAAATTTAATAATTTCTAAAAACCACTGCTTTGTATATGCAGAAAGCTGTTCTTCATAAGACAAATTTTGCAGAACTTTAAAACATTTCCGCTCAATCCACGCTAACGCATGGATAAAACTCGGCTCTATGCCAATTTCTTTATCCGCCATACTTTTGGCAAGCACATCATTTACATGCCGCACAGCATGCTCTAAATCTTCAAATGGAATAAATTCTCGTTCCGTACTTTTGCTCTCAACAGTATTCATTAAATTATTGAGCGCCGTGTCGGAGGTGGCGGGAGGCGGCACATTGCTAAATGACTGATCAGTGTTTGCAACAAGTCTTTTCAACGCCTCTATCACTCGTATCCACTTTCCCGCTCCGTCGCTCTCTACAACCTCGTCACGATATCGTGTTCTATCAAATATTGCCTCCATGCTTTCGTCTGTACCAAGATACTCATTGCCTGTTTGAAGACACAAGGCGCGCAATTCTTCTTTATTACCTCCGCCTCCATGCGCGTAATATCTTACCATAGCAGAAACTACTTCATGGGCGTGCGGGCATTGATTGTGAATAAAACCCCTTAACCCGGGAAATGTGCTCGCGATCGTTAATCCATCTATTCTATTTTGCTCAAATTGAGACAGAGACGAAGACGGAATTTCTCGAAGTATCATAAGAAGCTCGTTTACATTGAGCGGCGACACTTCACTCATATAAGATTTACAAACAAAATCGGCAACGCCAGAAGCTCCTTTTGATCTCACTGTCCACGCATGTACCCCTTCCAGTAAAATAGAAACGTCTGGATTGCGGTTTTGGATTGCAGGGTACAGCTTTTCTTTTGCGCCTGTAATCATCGCTTCAGTAAGCTCATGGGAAGACGCATACCTCCGCATACAATCACAAAAAGTAACCACCGCCTCTGTACTTACTGAAAACGATATGTCTGTATATAATCTCAATAATAACTTGGTTTGATTCACGCCATCAAAATCATACCCACCGTATAGTGTCCGGAATACAAATTCGTTCACTACCATTTGATCATCAGTGCCCGGGAGCGCAAAAATGAACTGCTCACATTCAATGAAACACTTGAGCAATTCTCTTTCTTCATCAATGCTTTTGTGTCTTGGATTATGCAGAGAGGCCTGTGTCATACCAAAAATCAAATCAATCGGGATGCTCTTTTTCTTTTTGTTCGTCTGCTCATCCCTTTCCTCATCCAAAAATAATATTCGCCACTCGCTTACAAATTCTTTATAAAGAGAAAGCCTTTCAACCGACTCTGAAGCATTACACAGCAGGGTAAAAAAGTTCCTCCTCCCCGAGCGAGAGCGGTACTCTAGCGGCAAATTTTCTTCAAAAGAAAATAACATCCTCATATATGCCTCAAGATCATCATCAGAAATTTGATGTTTAGAGAGAGTTATAATGAGGCTGTAAAACGTATCATCTTGCCCTGCCGAATGAAGATTGATGAGATCCGTAATCACTTGTATCCGCCCTCTCTCCTCTGGCACACCTTGATCAAGAGCTTGCCCTGCAAAAAGATCTTTTTTATCAGTCATATTTTTTGAATAGAGTATGTAGAGACGCGCTCATAGCGCGTCTCTACATTAATATTAATATTTATTATTTATTCGGGCCGATACACGCATATGCCGAAACAACAAACCGAAGATGACGAGATCATCGCGCCAAAAGTTGACAGCGCGCAAAAACAAAAAGCAGTTCTTGAAGCCATGAACCAAATTAAAGAGCGTTTTGGGGAAGGTTCAATTATCAAGCTTGGCGAGGCGCATAAAATGAACGTTGAAACCGTTTCCACTGGGTGTTTGTCGCTTGATATTGCCTTGGGCGGAGGCGTGCCAAAAGGCAGGGTCATTGAAATTTATGGGCCAGAGGCAAGCGGGAAAACAACGCTCGCCCAGCATATCGTTGCCGAGGTGCAAAAAAAAGGAGGAATTGCCGCGTTTATTGACGCAGAGCACGCGCTTGACCCCGTATATGCAAAAAAAATCGGCGTTATGGTGGATGATTTGCTTATTTCCCAGCCGGACAACGGGGAGCAAGCGCTTGAAATTACCGAGAATTTGGTGCGCTCAAATGCTATTGACGTGATTGTGATTGATTCGGTTGCGGCGCTTACCCCCAAAGCAGAAATAGAAGGGGAGATGGGGGATTCGCACATGGGTTTGCAGGCGCGGCTCATGAGCCAGGCTTTGCGCAAGCTCACCTCAATTGTGAGCAAAACAAAAACAATTATTGTGTTCATCAACCAAACGCGGCTTAAAATTGGCGTGTACTTTGGAAACCCGGAAACAACTACCGGCGGAACCGCACTCAAGTTTTACGCGTCAGTGCGCATTGAGGTGCGCCGCGCCGCTCAAATTAAGCAGGGCGATCAGATTATCGGCAATCGTGTGAAAGTAAAAATCGTGAAGAATAAAGTTGCGCCGCCGTTTCAATCAACCGAGTTTGACATTATGTATAACGAAGGCATCTCTATCACTGGAGACGTGCTTGATTTAGGAAGCGCGGTCGGGGTCGTAAGCAAAAAAGGCAACAGCTATTCGTTTGGAGATGAAAAATTTGGAGTGGGGAGGGAAGTTGCAAAACGCTATTTACGCGAACACCTTGCTATTCTTGACACGCTCAAGGCAGAAGTAAAGGCAAAAGTCGCGGCAATGGAGGAGGAGCGCGTGTAATGTTGTGAGCTTTATAAAATAACATTTATAATTTTATGAGTGAAACGTACCATGAGCAAGAACAGCCTCAAGGAATTGATCGTCTTGTGGAGTTAGAAAATATAAATTCAAAAAAGTTGATAGAATTAGAATATGATGTGAATGAACAAGGCGAGCAGGTTGAATTAGGAGAACATGAAGCCGCGTATTGGGTTGAATTTAAAAATCCGGGAACAGACGAGACTGTGGAAGCAAAAGTATATATGCCAGAGAATGGCGTAATTTCCAATGTTGTTATTTTTTGCCCCGGATATGCCGGAGATATTGTGGCTCAAGAAAGAGCGTACGCGGCAGAATTGGGTGATGAGCATACCGCGTGTATTTTTTTAAGGCACAATCACCTTAAACTTGATACAGCAAGAACTGATCATGTTCACTGCCCGCAAAGAATGGAGTTAGGCGGGAAGCATTTAGGAAATCCTGATACAAAATTTAGTTTTTCAGGAGCAAACAAGGAATTGTTGACTGTTCTGATGGCACTGGCTGATAATAGTTCTATAGAATTGGTAAACGTAATAGGGCATTCGTGGGGAGGCAGAATTTCAATTTTTTCTCTTATGGAATTGGCTAAATTGGCAAAAGAAGGTAACGGGAGAGCTCAAGAAATTGAACCAAAAATGAAACGCTTTATTTCATTAGGTGGGTGGATTGGCGATAAAGAGGATGTCTTAGCACTTAAAAATTATTTTCAAGAAGCTGAAAAGAATCCACCGTTTGAAGGGCTGACATGGGAAGGTATTGAATCTGGTCTTGAAGAGGCTCAAACGATGCTTGATGGTTTTAGTGAATTAAGTTTGCCATCTCATGTGATAATACACGCGGTAAGTTCTTATAGAGATTTTGATGAAGAAGGAGCATCAACCAGACCTGCAAAATTTATGAAGTATATATTGCGTAAGATCTCACTTGAACGGCGCGGAGGTTTTGTTTTTGCGCAATTAGATGAAAGTGGAGAACATGACATTCTGGCTGAAAAACCAGATACATATGGTACTCAACGAAGAGGCGGGGAGTTTCATGATTACAAGGGCGCCCCACCGGTTCTTGCCGCTATGTGTAGAGGTGACTATGGAATCCAAGAGCCAAGCGAAGAGGAAGCAGAGAGGCTAAAGGAACTTTCTGCCAGCAAGCCTTAAATTATTTTTGCATACATATATATTCTTTCAGTTGCATGTGGCGGGTTGATGTGTCTTGAAAGCGTGCAATAAGTTTCAGCCCGGCATTTTTCAGCGTTTGTATGGTGATTTCAATCGGAGGGTTTATTTGTGATACGGCATTGAGGGCATTTTTTGTTTCCTCGCCTTGCACAAACCACATTTTTGTCCGGTCATCTTTTGAAGTTTCGTACTCGTCAAAGTTTTTGAGCATCCAATCATAGAGCTTTTTATAAAGAAATTCGTGCGTTTTTTCGTTATACGCACCCGCCGTTCCTATCAATTGGTAGAGGTGGTATGCCCTGTTAAAATGATAATCAAACTCGCCTGGATTGTTTTTGTAAGTTTCAAGAAAATCTTCAAAATTATTTTTTGCACCAAAGTCATGATTCCACGCGCCTAAAAAAACAAGCCCGCCTTTTTGGAGAACATAGGTAATACCACGCCACAGGCGGGGCCAGTCTTTAAACTCAACATTGTCTTGCGGGTGATCGCTTATAACAATGTTGAATGAGTTTTTTGGGAAATGTTTTTCTATTTCAAGCCAGTTGCCCTGTATAAATTTTTCATGAACCGGCTCGTATTCGCATAAAAGCGTCATTGCTTCGTACATTTCAGAGTTGATGTCAAAAAGCGTGATATCAATGCCGTTCATATGGAGCATATCGCGAATTTCCGGGGTTGCCCCTAAAACGAGAGCTTTCAGCTGTTTTGTGTTCCCCAAGCGTTTTTTAATGTGCTCATCGCAAAAAACCATATCGCGTATGGCGGGGCGCCACGGGGGTTCTATTTTTTTCCATACTCGCGCGTAGCTCGGATATTCAGTGTTTAAAATTTTATCTTTCATGAGAGAACTCATAAAGATGTGAACACGGGACGTCCGCCGCGGCGGACGTTTCTCTACGCTCTCCCCACATACTCTCCGGTATCGGTATTTACAATAATTTCCTGCCCAACGCTTATAAAAAGCGGAACATGTAACGTGAGTCCAGTTTCTGTTGTTGCTGGTTTCGTGGCAGATCCTTGTGCCGTATCTCCGCGAACCGCCGGTTCGGTATGGGCTATTTCCATCTGCACCTTTTTGGGAATTTCAATGC
>CAZHCQ010000103.1:0-15870 GCA_964531415.1 uncultured Gammaproteobacteria bacterium | reverse complement strand
ACGCGGCTTGCGTTAAGTTTTGTTTCAATTCTCGCAGTTGCCATGATTATTTACGGCGGACTCGCATGGATGACCGCCGCCGGAAGCGAAGAAAAAGCAAAAAAGGCGCAAAAAATAATCCTTATGGCATCAATCGGGCTTATTGTGTGCACAACCGCGTGGTTCCTATTGGCTTTTATAGTACAAACAACACAAAGCGTGCTTGGGCAATAGAAAATAAAATTTTCATGCGTAAGGGATAAGGGAACAAAACAACGGTTCTGCCCCTACCGCTCCCCACCCCCCTGCTCGCTCATTTTTTTCTTGAAATCTTGAATAACCTTAACCGGCGTTGGGTCAATCCCTTGCTGGAGCGCAAGGAAGTACGCAACATACCCGCCATACTGCACCGCTTCGCACGCCTGCAATAATTTTGTGTGTCCTTCCATAGAAAGCGTTATAAAATCAATCTTCTTTTGAGAAAAAAGCTGTTTTGTGATTTTAAAACGCAACTGATTTTTCGGGTGGTATAATGCTGATTCTAAAAATAAAAACAAAATATTTTTCATCTGCTCTGAAGTGTTCGCAACGCTCTCAAGCACATAATGATTACATTCTGGAACAAAAAAATAGGTGGAAAAAATTTTCGCGCTTTCATGCAAATAATTGCTCACAATATGCCCCGCGCCGCGCAGGTGCTCTGCCGCAACAATAATGAGCATTTTGTTCTTCAAATGCTGAACCGCCTTGAAAAGCCCCAGCCCCTCCCTCCCTTCAAAATACCGCTCTCCTTCCTCTTGCGTTTTGAAAAGAAGCGCGCGCTGATCCAAAAAAGAAACAACGCCGGCAATGTCTTTTTTGGCAATCTTTATATCCCCCACATGAACAAGAATACGCAAAAGCCCGCATATACCATACCCTATACCAAGCCGAGGAACTCCGCACGGATTATGCACAGGATTGATAACATACACCGGCTTATGATTCTTTTTGCACCACTTCAAAAGAGCGCCGCCGCAGGTAATAGCCACTACCTTTGCTGTTCGCTCAAGGATGGATTGCGCCTGTGCAAGCGTTTCCTCTGTATCTCCAGAGTAGCTTGAGAGTATCACGAGCGTGTCTTTAGATACCCACCGCGGCGTTGTATAGTCCATTGAAATTTTAATCGGCCGCTTGAGAATGTCGCCATACACATTGCGGACAAAGTCCGCGCCAAGCGCGGAGCCGCCCATCCCGACAACAAGCACTGCAGTATGCCGCCTCAATTCCTTTGGAATAGCGACGCTTTCAGCATCTTCAAAAGCCTGCATACACTGTTTTCCAATTTCATTCAGCGACGCCCGCATATCAGACTTATCAAGTGCAAAAACGCGGGAAACAAGGGTTTGAGCATTCATCATAGTTGCGTTTAAAAAAAAATTTCTCTACACTGGGAGCATATCTTATTTTAGCATATATCATTATGAGCGGACACTCAAAATGGGCCACAATTAAACGCGCCAAAGGCGCAACAGACGCCAAACGCGCGAACATGTTTACGCGGCTCGCAAAAGCAATTTCCCTTGCAGCGCGGGAGAGCAAAGACCCTGACGCCAATGTGAAGCTCCGCATTGCGGTTGAAAAGGCAAAGGCCGCCAATGTACCAAAAGACAACATTGAGCGGGCAATTTTACGCGGCGCAGGAGAGCTTGCAGATCAAGGCGCACTTGAAGAAATTTCATACGAAGCATACGGTCCATGTGGCGTTGCGCTGATTATTGAAACAATCACGGACAACCGCAACAGAACAACTGCAAACATCAAACATCTCCTCCAGAAACAGGGGGGAAGCCTCGCGGAAATCAATTCAGTCATGTGGAATTTCAAACGAAGGGGGATAATAAGAATTTCAAAAGAACAGGGGCACAACGCGCCCATGACCCAAGAAGCATTAGAGCTTGCGGCAATTGATGCAGGCGCAGAAGATATTCTGACCGAGGAAGAAGGGATGACAATCTACAGTGCGCCGGATAACCTTGCGCGGCTTAAAGAATGTTTCATCGCAAAAAATGTCATGCTTGCTTCTTCTGAAACAGAGCTTGTTCCCTCAAATAAAATCACTCTGCACAATGCAGATCGCGAAAAAATTGCTGCGCTCATAGAGGCACTTGAGGACGACGCCGATGTATCAAACGTCTACACGAATGCAGCCTGAAATTTATGATTATTCTTGGAATTGACCCGGGGCTTGCGACGGTCGGATATGCCGTTCTATCAGTAACAAACAATGAAACGCGCCTCATTGAGTGCGGCGCCATCACTTCTCCAAAAGGAACAAGCACGGATGCGCGCCTCGGAACGATTTATAAAGAAATAAGGGCAATCATCAAAAAGTTCAAGCCTCACCGTGCGGGCGTGGAAGAGCTCTTCTTTTATAAAAATCAAAAAACAGTCATGGCGGTAAGCCAAGCGCGCGGTGTGATTCTGCTTGCGCTGAATCACCACGGCATTAAAGTACAGGAATACACGCCGCTTCAAGTAAAGCAAGCGGTTACCGGGTACGGCAGAGCCGATAAACAACAGGTACAAAAAATGCTAAAATTACTGCTGTGTCTTTCATCCATTCCTCGCCCAGACGACGCCGCAGACGCGCTTGCAATCGCCCTGTGCACACATCAAAACAACCGCACATAAACTTTCATGGGATCCAATTCAATAAAACTTTATGAACAAGGATTTTATCACTTAATCAAAAAAGTAACATGAAATCAGAAATCAGAAAAGATTATATTCAAGACAAATACGTTATCATTGCGCCGAGGCGGGGAAAGCGGCCGCACGATGTTGCCCATGCAAAAAAGTCTGCTGGCTCGCACACGCCGCACCTGCCGTGCCCTTTCTGCCCGGATCAGCTAAAAAATGTGGCGGCCTCTTTAACCGTTGGCGGAGAAAAAAATTGGAAACTGAAGGTGATTCCAAATATATTCCCCGCCGTATCGCTTGATAACCCAAAAGCATACGGCATACAGGAAGTTGTGGTTGAAACACCAGACCCGCACGAACAGCTTGAACATATGGACGAAACGCACATCGCGCTCCTGCTCACCGCATACCAAAAACGAACGCGCGAGATTATGAAAAATAAAAACATAGAGTATATTCTTATTTTTAAAAACGACGGGGGCAAGGCCGGCGCCTCATTACAGCACGCGCACTCGCAAATTTTCGCGACAAAATTTCTCCCCCCACACCTTTTGGATAAGTCGCAAAAAACGCAGGAGTATAAACTTCAGCACGGCACCTGCGTGTATTGCGACGTGATCAAAAAAGAAGAAAAAGGCCCGCGGCTTGTATATGCCGATACACAGGTTGTCGCGTTTTGCCCGTATGCCTCAATACATAATTATGAAATATGGGTGATGCCCCGCGCGCACCGCGATAATATTATGCTCTTAAACGATAAAGAAAAAGCTTCCTTTGCGAAAATTCTTAAAAAAATTCTGCATAAAATTGGAGATTTAGGCCTTCCCTATAATTACTATTTTCACCAAGTCGTGCACGATTTGGACCAGCACCTGTACATGAAAATAACGCCGAGGGGGAGCGTGTGGGCGGGCGTTGAAATCGGGTCGGGGCTTATCATCAACCCAATTCGGCCATCTTCCGCCGCGGCGTATTATCGCAGTTGAAAGCACAGGCGCCGTGACCAAAACCACAGCGCTTTTTTCTTTTTTTAAACAGCAATCTTCACAAACTTTCTCTTTCCAACTTGCACTATCATATTGCTCCGCAGAGCAACCTCTTGTTTCCAATCCGCAATTACCTCATCGTCAATTTTTACGCCGCCTTGTTCAACTAATCGGCGGCCTTCGGTTTTTGAGGAAGAAAGCCCGGCTTCAACAAGAAGATCGCAAATAAGATAGCTCGTTTTTTTTGCCTGAAACACAGGCATATCACTTGGCTTTTCTTTGTTCTTAAAAATGTGCTCAAATTCTTTCTCTGCCGCGGCCGCCTTAGGCGATCCATGATACATCGCAACAATCTCGCGGGCAAGGCGCGCTTTTGCGTCGCGCGGATTTAACGCGCCTTTTTTCATCTCGCGTTTTATCTCGTCAATTTCTTCCATTGGAACATCCGTGCAAAGTTTAAAATAATCGCAAATCACCTCGTCGCTTGCAGACATCACTTTACCAAACATTTCTTTCGGCGGATCCGTTACTCCAATGTAGTTGTCGTATGATTTGCTCATTTTGCGGCCGTCTGTTCCTAAAAGGAGCGGACAAGTTACAACATCCTGCGGCTCCAATCCATACTTTCGCTGAATCCTTCGTCCCATAAGCATATTAAATTCTTGGTCGCTTCCGCCTACTTCAATATCGGCTTTGAGCGCAACAGAATCGTATCCTTGTAGTACCGGATACATAAATTCTTGCACTGTAAAATCCTCGTCCCGAGCGAGCCGTTTTTTAAAATCTTCCCTCGCAGAGACCTGCTGGTAGGTAACTTGCATTGAAAGAATCAAAAGATCTCCAGAAGTCATTTTTCCAAACCATTCGGAATTATAGCGAATTTCAGCTTTTTTAATATCAAGTATTTTTGATGCTTGTTGCTGATATTCCTTCATATTTTCCTGTATTTCCTTTTCAGAAAGCGTGGGGCGCGAGGTTAACCTGCCGGTCGGGTCGCCAATTTTTGCGGTAAAATCCCCAATCAAGAATATAATCGTATGGCCAAGTTTTTGAAATTCGCGCAATTTTCGCATAACAACCATGTGCCCAATATGCAATTTTGAGCCGGTAGGATCAATGCCGAATTTAAGCCGCAATTTTTCGCCTTTTAAAAGCCGTTTTTCCAAGTGTTCGCGAACAATAACCTTCTCAATACCTCTTTCTAAAAGCTCTTTTGCTGTTTCTTGTTTTTGCGTCATAAATTTGCTAAGTTAGTTTAGTGGCAACAGAGACGCGCTATAGCGCGTCTCTGCTTACTACAAGATTATACGCCGCGATTTACTCTGTCAAACAGAGCCGCATACAGGCTACTCTTTATGAACATACGAAAAAAACAATGGAAAGCAAAACAGGTTAAAGTCAGACGGAAATTCGCGCCAAAAAACTTGAGAGAAGCTCGCCCTCACAAAAAATTAAAAGCAGGCAGAGCACTAGGACGGCTTGTAAAAAAGCTCTTTCTTGCGTTTTTTATTCTCTTTTGTCTTGGGCTTGCGTCTCTCATTGCGCTCTTTGTTGCATACTCGCAAAATTTACCGAATGTAGAACAGCTCAAAACAAACAGCCTGATTATCGCGCAAACAACGAAAATTTTTGATAGAACTGGCACGCACCTCCTTTATACCATTCACGGGGAAGAAGACCGCACCTCAATTCCGCTTGCAGACATCCCCAATTACGTAAAATGGGCTACGTTAGCGGTGGAAGACAAAAATTTTTACTCCCGCGGCCTTGCGATTGACATAAACGGCATCGGCAGGGCGCTCATTGATGTTGCAAAAAATCGAAACCTCTCGGGACAAGGCGGATCAACGCTCACTCAACAGCTGGTTAAAAACCTCATTCTAACGCGCGCAAAACGGCTTGATCGAAAAATCAAGGAGATCCTTCTTGCAAACCGCATGGAAAAAAACTTCTCCAAAGACGAAATATTAGAAATGTACCTTAACCAGATTCCATACGGCTCAAACGCCTACGGCATTGAATCAGCGGCCAATACATTTTTTGCCAAGAGCGCGCGGGATGTAGCGCTCGCCGAAGCGGCGCTCCTTGCGGGCCTTCCCAAAGCGCCTACATACCTCTCTCCTTATGGGAATAATAGGGAGGAACTCATGGCGCGGCAAAAACTCGTTTTGAAATTAATGCTCACCCAAGGATATATCGCGGAAGAAGAGTATAACAGGGCAAAAGAAGAAAAGCTAGAATTTAAATCACGGCTTACCAATATCCAAGCACCGCACTTTGTATTGTATGTTCGCGAACTCCTTGCCCAAAAATACGGGGAAAGCGAAATTGAGCAGGGCGGACTCCGCGTTACCACAACGCTCAACTATGACATGCAAAAAATTGCTGAAGACGCGGTGAAAAAAGGCGCGGAAAAGAATACTGACACCTTTAACATCCATAATGCCGCACTTGTTGCGCTGGATCCAAAAACAGGGCAGATACTCTCAATGGTCGGCTCTAAAGACTACTTTGATGAAAAAGCAGACGGCAATGTTAATGTTACCGTGCGCCCGCGCCAGCCCGGCTCATCATTTAAGCCAATCATCTACGCCGCCGCATTCTCAAAGGGATACACACCCACAACAACCCTTTATGACGTAGAAACAAACTTTTCAGCGCAACAAAATGTAAAAAATCCTTATATTCCAAAAAATTACAGCCTCAAATACTCTGGCCCAATTTCCATGAGAAACGCGCTTGCGGGATCATTGAATATTCCAGCAGTAAAAACTCTTTATCTTGCGGGCATCAACAGCGTCATTACACAAGCCCAGAAATTCGGCTACTCCACCTTTGGCGCCGCTGAAAAATGCGGCCTTGCGTTAGCGCTCGGCTGCGTTGAGGTTACCCCGCTGGAGCACGCGGCCGCAATTGCTGTGTTTGCAACCGGCGGGACACGCCACCTGCCGCAGGCGATACTAAAGATAGAAGACGAGCAGGGAGCTGTTTTGGAATCTTTCGCCGATATAAGCACCCAAGCGCTTGACGCAAAAACCGCCAGTACCATTACAAGTATCCTCTCTGACGACTCGGCGCGCGCGTTCATCTTTGGGAAGGGGAGCAAGCTCACGCTCAAAGATCGGCCCGTCGCGGCAAAAACAGGCACTACCGATAACGCAATTGACACATGGACTATCGGCTTTACGCCGTCGCTTGTTGCCGCTGTATGGGCAGGCAACAATAATAACGACCAAAAAATAAAAGGCAATGCTGATGGCATTACTGTTGCGGCGCCCATCTGGAATGAATTTATGTCGCGTGCGCTTGAGGGGACTCCGGTTGAATCTTTCCCCGAGGCTGAACAAGAAATTACCGGTATTGATGTTTTAGACGGGAAAAGAGTATTTGAAAGAACCCTGCAAATTGACACTGTTTCTGGAAAACTTGCCACCTCATATACGCCTCAAAGCAAAATCAAAGAGATCGTCTTTGAGGAGCATCACAGTATTTTGCACTATCTTAAAAAAGAAACGCCGCGCGCAACACCGCTTGGGTATGATCCAAAAACAGATCCGCAATATGAAAATTGGGAGCAGGGAGTGCAGGCGTGGCTAAAAAACAAACCAAAAGATGAAAGCAAAAACAGCGTCAACGCTTCACCTCCCACAGAGTATGACGACGTGCACATCCCGGAAAACAAACCAGAGATTGAAATTATTTTCCCTCCTTCAGAGCAAACCATCACCGGAGCTTCAATACATATTGAAACGCGCGTAACCGCACGGCGCCCGCTCGGAAAAGTAGAATACTTGCTTGACGGCAATTTCCGCGAGAGCGCGGCATTTAAACCCTATGATCGCACAATTTTTTTCGGCGGACTGCCTGACGGCACCCACGTCATCACTGTGCGCGCGTTTGATGACGCAGACAATGAGGGCAAAAAAGATGTGGTGTTTAAGCTTGAGCGCGGCATCAGCGCAGAAAGCCCTTTTCCAGATCTTGACGCACAAATCCAAAAAGAGATTCCACAAATATCCTGGGTAAATATTAAAAACGGAAGCGTGTTACAACCCAAAACTTTCCCCTTTGAACTTCAGCTTATTCTCAAAAACCCACAATTAGCCCAAAGGGTGAACGTGTATTATGACGGCGAAAACAATATTCCTCATTTTGTTAACGGCATGAAGGACCCAGAAACAGAGGACATCCGCATTATATGGAAAGACCCCCCTGAAGCGGGCGCGTATCGGCTCTATACCATCATCATCTCTGAAAACGGAAATTCCTATAAATCTCCTGAAATAGCGGTTACGATTGAGTAAAAACCCAAAAAAGTCAGAGCAAAAAACGAAACTTTTCAATTTTCCCCCCGCATTTTATTTCAAGGGCGCGCATCATGTTGCCCTGTTTTAATTTCACTTCTTGCACGATTGAGGGGTTTAACACCGCAATCGTTAATGTCGCGCCTCTCACGTAGAGCGCGTGCATTTCATTGGCAATCTCTGCCGGAAAAATGTCACTCTTCAAAGCATTAAATGCCTCGCACATAAGGGCGGCCTCCACCTGTTTCCCGATTCCTTTGCGTTTGAGCACGCCAGAGAGCACGTCTGAAAGTTTATGCATAAAAATTTTACTTTCCCGCTCCTTCAAGCTGTGGAACAACTATCTTTTTTTGAGCATCAAGTTTTTTAAATAATATCTGCTGTTGCCAAATCATAATCAGCGTGCCGATAAACCAATACAGCGAAAGGCCGGCCGGCAAAATCAGCCCAAAAAAGAGCGTCATAAACGGAGTCGTATACATCATTTGTTTGCTCATTGCCTCCATTGGATTTTCCGGGCCGCTGTGTGCGGGTTTTTCCCCCTGCTTTGGCTGTGCGGCCATCATCATTTTTGTCTGAAAAAATTGGCCGGCGGCCGAAAGAAAGGGGATTACCATTGCAAAAGACGCGTGCACTTGCCATGCACTAAAATTTAATCCTTTGGTCACCACGCTTTTGAGCGATAAATCTAAAAAGCCGAAAGAAATATGATTAATAATTTCAGGCGCATGCACAAAACTATACAGCAAATCCGCGTCTCCTCCGCCATTGATGCCTTTTGTAAATACGTTGTACACAGCAATCAGCACAGGAAACTGAATGAGCATCGGCAGGCATGATGCCGCCGGGTTAAATTTTTCCCTCCCGTAAAGCGCCATCATTTCCTTGTTTTGCACCTGCGTGTCCCCCTTGTGCATGCTTTTAATTGCATCTATGTGCGGCTTGAGTTCCTGCATGCGCCGCTGTGCAATGATGGATTTTTTTGAAAGCGGCCACAGCACAACTTTTATGAGTACCGTGAAAATAATAATCGCAATGCCTAAATCTCCAAAAAGAGTATAAAGCGCTATAAGAAAGTTATAAAATGGCTGGTATAAAACGACGTTAAAAAGTGTTCCCATAAAAATCAAGAATTTTCAATATAATCAATTCCGCCTTTTGACCATGGGTGGCAGCGAACGAGCCTCCGCGCACCCACATACACGCCTTTTAGTATACCATACCGCGTGATGGCATTGTGCGCATATTCCGAGCACGTAGGATAAAATTTGCACTGTCCCTGCGGCTTAAAATGCTTCAACCATGAGTGGTCAAACGAGAGCGTTTTTTGGTACATGCGAATAAGAAGAAGAATAAAGTATTTCATATCAGCCGCGTGGTTTTTAAAACCGCAAGAATAAGCACTTCAATTTCACGGTAGTTCATGCCCTTTAAAGACGGCCTTGCAACAAAGAGAATATCAAACCCGCCCTGCATGCTTCCAAGATGAAGACGAAAAATTTCCCGCACCCTCCTTCGCACTGTATTTCGCGCTACTGCTTTTTTAGAGAGTTTTTTTGAAACAGAAACCGCAATCCTTGTTTCTTTCAGCCCATTTTTCTTCACCCTTAAAGAAAACTCCTTTGTTGAAAAAGAGCGCCCATTCTGCATGAGTGCTGAAAAATCTTTCCGCTTTCTTAAACGATGGTTGCTCGGGAGCATCTTTTTGGCCCCGCACCATACAAGGTGCACGGCTTTACACGCTCAACCGCTCTCTTCCCCGCGCCATGCGCCGTTTCAGCACTCTGCGCCCGGGCTTGGTTGCCATGCGCGCGCGAAAACCATGGGTTTTCGCCCGTTTCCGTTTTTTCGGTTGATAGGTTCGTTTTGTAGACATAAATAAATTTGTTTCAGACGAATAGTAAACTTTTAACGCGCCAAATGCGTAAGCAATAGTATATAAAGAAAAGAAACGTATTGTCAAACAATTTTAGAGATCAAAATCTCTCACCGCTTTTTTCAAAAAACCTTCAATGCTTCGTTTCTCCACCGGATCGCGGAGAAAATAAATTTTTTGTAGAGGAATATCTTCCATATAAACAAGCTGTCCGAGAAAAAGGCGATCGTTAAAATCCCTACCAAATTTCTTTTTTGCGTATTGTATCACCTCTTTAAGCGTTACCAGTTCTTCTTTTAACAAAAAATACCAATCCACATAATCTTTATACGACAGCCTCTTGCCAATCGCAAATGCCTTCATCGCAGCTATTTCAC
Source organism: uncultured Gammaproteobacteria bacterium (assembly GCA_964531415.1). Classification (GTDB taxonomy): domain Bacteria; phylum Patescibacteriota; class Patescibacteriia; order UBA9629; family CAZHCQ01; genus CAZHCQ01. The sequence goes on along the minus strand of CAZHCQ010000103.1, from coordinate 5,666 downwards.
GCACGCTGGATATGGGTATTCCTCTCCATTTTGTCAGTGTATCAATCACTGGATACTCATAGTGGAAAAAGGTTACCATGACATTGTCTATGAGGATGTTCATTTGTTCAGGGGCGCCATAGGTGAGCACTACCTTTGAATCACAAAACAGCCGCTTCAGCCGAGAAAGTAAATTGTGCGGGAGTTCTTCTGCAGAAAATAAATCTAAATCAACAGATAAACGGTGGCCAATCTGGAGCGCAAGAGCAGTTCCTCCAACAAGATAAAACTTTGAAAAACTGCGCAGTTTAGGAAAAAGCTCCGCTGTTTTTTTTGTAAGAGCATTTTCGTGCATAACGAAAGCGGGGTATGGAAAAAATTATTTTGGCTAAACTTTTTGATTCCGGATTAAATTCAGATTCCAGACGCTTTGCAAGAATGCGTTGAATACAGGGCTTTCCATAGGTTTTAATAATCCAACGCCAATGAGACAGGGCTCCATTATTTATAGTGTTTACAATAATATCTTCCTTATCTTCGCCAATATCAACCTCATTCCAGCGGAGAAACCACAAGAGAGGCCGAAACGAGAGCGGAGGATGTGTGCATTTTATGGATTTCATAGTAAGAACGAAAACAAAGAATATCGTATCAAACCATCGCAACAGACGCAACCTTATCTTCTTGGTCTTTAAAGCGCATAAGCCGTACGCCTTGGGTTGATCTGCCTACAACGCTTACGCTTTTAAAGGGAAGCCGTATCACCTGGCCATGCTCTGACATAATAATAAATTCGCCCTTCACGTCCTCCCCAAATGCGCCTTCATTCACCACACGCGCATGCACAATACGGCCGGTTTTTGGTGTAATCTTTGCCGTTTTAATGCCAGAGCCTCCTCGCCCTTGGGCTTTGTATTCCTTAATGTGGGTTCGTTTTCCAAAGCCGTGTCCCATAACAACCATGAGATAGCATTTTGCCTTTTCACTGGCTATATCCAGAATATCCATGCCGACTACTTCATCATTCTGTTTCAGCCTCATGCCGCGCACACCAGAAGCCGTTCGCCCCATCGGGCGGATGTCAGCTTCTTTAAAACGAATTGCCTGCCCGCACGCGGTTACTAAAATAATGTGGTCCTTTCCGCTAGAAATTTTTACCCAGCGCAATTCGTCGTCGTCTTTGAGTTTTACCGCCATAAGGCCGGACCGTCTCACTTTCGCAAACGCGGAAACTGGAACTTTTTTAATCACCGCGTTCTTCGTGACCATCACCAAATACGCGGATTCCGAAAACTCTGAAACTGGAAGAAGCGCGGTAATTTTTTCATCAGACGTAATTTGCAGGAAATTCACAAGCGCCTTTCCGCGCGCGGTTCGCGAAGCTTGAGGAATTTCATACGCTTTGAGCTGAAACACTCTGCCCTTACTCGTGAAAAAGAGAATATCCGCATGTGTTCTGGTTGAAAAAAGCATATCCACCATATCTTCCTCTTTTGTGGTAAGGCCAATCACGCCTTTTCCGCCTCTGCCCTGGAGCTTAAACGCTTCGGGCTGAAGGGATTTGATATAGCCGTCTTGCGTTACCATCACAACGGTTTGCTCATCAGGGATTAAATCTTCCTGCGAAAATTCACCTAAGCGGCCCTTCACAATTTTTGTACGCCGCGGATCTGCATACTTTTCTACAAGCGCTGAAAGCTCGTCTTTGATAATCTGAAGGATTTTTTGAGGCGATGCCAAAATAGCCTTGAGATCTTTAATGAGCGCCCGCTTTTCTTTCAGCTCCTGCTCCACTTTCAGCCGTTCAAGATTTGCCAAGTTCTGAAGGCGCATCTCAAGAATTGCCACGGCCTGCCGCTCGCTTAAGCCAAACTGTTTCATGAGGCGCACTCGCGCCTCATCTTTATCCGCCGAGGATCTGATTGTTTTAATCACCGCGTCAATTGCGTCAATTGCAATTTTTAAGCCTTCCAAAATGTGGGCACGCTCTTCAGCCTTTTTTAAATCATATTGTGTCCGCTTTTCTACAATTGTCCGCCGATGCTTTACGTATTCCTCCAAAACCATTCTGATCGTCAGCACGCGCGGCTGAATGCCGTCAACAAGCGCAAGCATATTCACATGAAATGTTTCCTGAAGCTGTGTATGCTTGAAAAGCTGGTTTAATATTTTTTGCGGATACGAATCCTTTTTCAGTTCAATCACCACGCGCACGCCGTCTTTGTCGGATTCATCGCGCAGGCCTTTAATGCCCTCAATTTTTTTTGCCCGAACAAGATCCGCAATCTTTTCAACGAGCGCGGCTTTGTTCACTTGATAAGGCATTTCGGTTGCGATAATCCGAAACTCGCCGTTTTTCATCTCCTCTATCTCGGTTTTTGCGCGCATCACGATGCCCCCTTTGCCTGTTGCATACGCCCTTTTTATCTCTTCTTTGTTATAAATGATGGCGCCGGTTGGAAAATCTGGTCCCGGAATATATTCCATAATTTCATCAACGCTCATCTCTGGACGGTCTATAAACGCGATGAGCGCAGTGCACACTTCCCCCAAATTATGCGGCGGAATATTGGTTGCCATGCCCACCGCAATTCCCATGGTTCCATTCACAATCAAGTTTGGAATTTTTGCAGGAAGCGGACGAGGCTCTTTCTGCGACTCATCGTAATTGGGGTAAAAAGGAACAGTTTCTTTATCAAGATCAAACAACAGCTCCTCGCCAACCCCGGAAAGCTTTGCCTCGGTATACCTCATGGCGGCCGGGCTGTCCCCATCCATTGAGCCAAAATTACCCTGTCCCAACACAAGCGGCGCGCGCATGGAAAACTCCTGCGCCATTCGTACCATGGCGTCATATACAGACGTGTCGCCGTGGGGATGATATTTCCCGAGCACTTCTCCAACAACCGTAGCAGATTTTCTGAATTTCGCGTTCGCGCGCAAGCCGACGCTCCACATTGCATACAAAATTCTCCGGTGCACCGGCTTTAGCCCGTCGCGAACGTCCGGAAGCGCGCGCGAAACAATCACGCTCATTGCATAATTTAAATAAGACACCCGCATTTCATCCTCAATCATTTGAGGAATGATCTTTTGAGGAGCATCCGCCGCGGTGGGCAACTTTATTTTTTTAGAAACGTCTTTCTCTTTCTTTGCCATAAAACATAACAACAAAACACTTAATCAACTCGGGGGAGGGTGCCGAATTCACTCTGTTCTTTCTTTGGAAAAATAGATTTGAAATCAGAAATGCCTTCCCTCACGGCACGAATAAAACTATCATCAACGCTCGTTTCTCTCTCCAAGCTATACCGCAGTGTCAGCGCCCAAAACACCACAATAACGCCCATAATAACCGCAACGCACACGAAGGCAACTTTCTTTTTCTTTTTTAATTGTTCTAAAGAACTGCCAGATGCCATGCGCTTAGGGCTTAAGCAAAATTATCTGCAAATCTTCTGCGGGCAAATCTTTCTTTTTAATCGTATACTTTTCCATCTCCTCAACCCCGCTTGAGCCAATCTCTTTTAAAAACTTTTCCTTGCCGTCGCGCTTGAGCGCCAACCCGTCAATATGAAAATTCATGGGAATCACCACGCGCGGCTCAATGTGAGTGATCAACGCATCGGCCCCTGCCGATGAAAGCACCGCGCTCGCGCCCTCTCCTCCGCCAATCGGAACAAGCGCAATATCAATGCTATTTGCCTGTTCAAGATGTTTTGAAGCAAGCTCTTCTAACGCTCCCGCAAAATGTCCTATGGCAATATCTTCGGCCTTCAGAATAAAAAATGTTGATCGCGCACCCGCAAGCGCGTAAACAAAAATCCCTTTTGTTTCATACTCGCCGGGAGAATCAATCACCATCATGGTATCAGCTATTGGCTTTACCCTGTCCTTGTCCACATCCCCAAACCCGCTCATGAGCACAATATCAGCCTTAAGCGGAGCCATGCGAAGCCCTGTTGTTTTGCCAAAAGGGTCAATCACAATAACGGCTTCTTTCGCCTGAATTTTGAAACAGCTTTCTCCAAAAAACTGTATTATCATAGAAAAAAATGGCTTATTCAAAAAATCAAAGGGCTGTAACACCCTCATCAATACTCACTGCATTCTTGCTTTAGTGTAAAGCATTTTCCCTCGCCTGTAAAGCCGTACGCGATTGACTAACCCCCCCCTTTTTGATACGGTTTTTGTAGTGTTGATCTTTCACGTCCCCGTAGCTCAACCGGATAGAGCGACAGCCTTCTAAGCTGTAGGTTGCAGGTTCGATTCCTGCCGGGGATACCAGGGGAACAAAAATCTACTGATAAGTCATCCGCCCTCATCACAGGCAATAAAATTCGGGTGGGGTCAAACATTGACAATCACTGCCCATGCTCTATAAATTAAATAGTAATGAGAGTGTAGAATAATATCATATTCTCATTATATAAATACATATGAACACAACTATAATCCCAATTCTACAGCTCGCAGCGTCTGCTGTTTTTGGTTTTTTGGGCGGCGTTGGTGCTTTTTTATATAAGCTTGGTATTTATAAAAACAAGGTAGATGTTATAGAAAGAAACTTAGAAAAGCTTGAAAAAGAGCAAAGTGAAAATTCTAAGAAAATCATAGAGTGCAGTACAAAAATTGACGAGCGCACTACCTCTTATGCGAGTAAGCTGACTAACAAAAGAAGCCCTATACAACTCAACGAAAAGGGAAGATCGTTTTTAAGCGAAAGTGAGGCAGATAAATTTGTGTTAGAAAATAAAGATGAATTAGTAAATAAAATAAAAGAGAAAAATCCAAAATCTGCCTATGATATACAAGTGTACGCGCGTGAAGTTGTTGAAAGCTTACGAGATGATGACAGATTTACAAAATTCAAAAATTTCGTTTATCAAAAAGGTGATGAGCTAGAACCAATTTACATTGTCATGTCTCTGTACTTAAGAGATATAGCAACACCTCTTTTGGGTTTTAAGATTGAAGAAATTGATAACAACAATCCAGTTGCGCAAAACCAGTCCGTAAAAACAGCCGCATAGATAATGCATGGGTTTCACCCAAAGGGTGGCCAGCCTCCATCTAGCGATTCCTGCCGGGGATACCAAGGGGAAAATTAAGAATTTTTCATAAAGTCCTTCTACTCTCAAAAATGTAGCGAAGGTCCTTGGGGTAAGTGTTGATGATTTGATGAAGTAAAAATATGGATATAAAAAAAATGAATAAAGTCGGAAAATCCCTTTTTATTAAATTAGGGCGAGCCGGAGAATTTGAAAAAGAGTGTATAGAAAAAAATATTTTAAAAATTGGTTATAATGATGCCAATCACAATCTTTGTTTGCGTAATAAATGGCAAAAAGTAAAGGATTTCTATATTAAACGTGGCTTTCAAAACGGAGTAGCTACTTTTCATGTTAATCAAATTAAATATTTTTACCAAGAAGATGAAAACAGTTTATGGATAACTTTTTATAATAATAAGCTTTATTGGTGTTTTTCTGAAAATAAAGTATTTATTCAAAAAGACAAAACAAAAATTAGAAAAATTATTGGCAAGTGGTCTTGTAGGGATCTAAAGGGCAAAATTTTATTTTTAGATAATATTAGCGGTCGGCTTTCAAAGGTTCAGGGGTTCAGAGGAACAATTTGTTCCGCCCCTGACAAGGAGTATTTAATTAAAAAAATTAAAGGAGAGC
>CAZHCQ010000102.1:0-4186 GCA_964531415.1 uncultured Gammaproteobacteria bacterium | reverse complement strand
TCTTTTCCAATTTCTCCCTGTTTCTTGCAGGAAAGCCCTGTTAAACAATTATCATTTGAAGCGCACTGTTGCCCCGCGCGCATCTTGCACATACCATTCACGGGATCTACTTTTTCATCTTCATCGCAGTCCAAACCCTCTGCACATAAACTGCTCATGCCTGTAATGCCAACATTCTGGTCATACGATTGCGGCACAGATGGAGGATTTAAAGGATAACTTTTACACTGCGCGCCGTTCAGTCCGCCGATGCAAATTTTATACGGATTTCCCGTCAGCGACGTGCACACAAGATTTGTTCCGCATGCAAGCGGGCTTTGCGCGCCGGTTTCACACAAAGCGCCCATCGTGCCAGGCAGAGGCTGTTTTGGGTTTACGCATATATCATTCGTGCAATCAAGGCCAGTCTTGCAGGCTTTATCAACGCTCGTTGAATTCTGCACGCACGGCTTTCCAACCCCTGCTTTTTTCGGATCCGCGCATACGCCTTCGCTCTGCAAACCAATGCCCGCGCATTCAAAAATCGCCCTGCATTCACTGCTTTTCCCTTCCGCGGCAATAATTGAACACGGCTCGCCTTCTGCTTTTTGCGCCTTGTTTAAACATCGCGTTGTCTTCTCTTCCGTAGGGCGCGGCGCAGAAAAACCCGGCTCACAGCTTAACCCGCTTCTGCATTCCGGAAACTGCTGGGGTGGGGATGTAACGCAAATCTGCTTTTCAACGAGTTTGCACACAGTATAATTTAACCTCGGCTCTGCTTCGCACACGAGTTTTTCGCCGTCACTGCAATTTGGTGGGTCATTCTTGTCATAACAGCAGACATCACTATAGCCGTCACATCTATCGTTTACATGCACGTATTTCCCTGCCAATGCTTCTTTTGAAGCATAAACAAAGAACACGCCAAAAACGAACAAGAAAAAAATAGATGTAAAATATCTGCTGTTCATTGGGAAGAAAGATTATCTTCTGAAATGTGCGCCCCTGCGCTCTGCTCCTCTTTGATTATCTCCTCAAGCAAAAGCTTGAGCTCATCGTCAAAAAAACTGTCCAAAACGCTCTTCTCAACCCCGCGCTGAATTAAGAGCTCCCGCACCTGCAAAAGATCCTTCTCTGTAAGATCCTCAAATGAAATATCTGAAACAGTGCCGGGCGCAGAGGCGGCGCCTTGCTCTGTTGTATGTTCATTAGTGCCGGTTTGCAAAACAGGCTGATCCCCTGCTCCGCTTTCATTCAGGAGATCTTGAAGAACCAAAAGCCCTGCTGAATCTGGAATGTCTGTACCCGTACTTTGCGGGGCAAGAGGCGCAATCACGGTTTCCTGCGCCATCGGCCGCTCGGTTTCCTGCGACAAATCCCCTTCAACCACTTCAGCGCACACATATCCTGCCGGGCAATTAGGGTCATCAAACGCGTCTATTTCAACTTTATCTGAAATGCCGTCAGAATCAGTATCGGCTAAATAGGGGGACGTTTTATATACGTTGAGCTCATCAAAATCCGAAATTCCATCTTTATCGCTATCCAGAAGATGTAAATCCTGCACATCTCGTGAGGCAAGAATGTGGGACGAAAGTTCGCTTGAAGTTTCAGATTGCTCTTTATCAGCGTATGGCTCTGTGAGATAGGTCCGCATCTGAAGCACGCCGAGTATAATTACCGCGCTACCAAAAAACACTACCCCGCCTGCCGAAAGATGCCGTAAAGAAATGCGCATAAAAATCAAAATAGTTAAAAACGAATGTTTCTTTTTCTCCTCTATTATAGCACGATTTTTTCTAATTCCCGCGTTAAGGCGCACCATGTTTCAAGCGGGATTTCCTGCGCGCGGGCGTTTTTGGCAATCCCTGCTTTTTGAAATGCCGCAAAAAGAGCTTCTTCTGAAATCTTCAGCCCTGCTTTTAAGTTATTTTTTAATTGCTTGCGTTTTGCGGAAAAACCAATTTTTACGATTCTAAAAAAATCGCGCTCATGCCCGCCCGCAAAAAATGGCTTTCTGCGGGCTGATATGCGAAGTACGCTTGAACCAACATTCGGAACAGGCCAAAAGCAATTGTGAGGCACATGAAACATAATTTCAGGGAACGCATAGAACTGCACGCTTACCGCAAGAACAGACATGTTAGGCGGAACAGCAACGATGCGGCGCGCCACTTCCTCCTGCACCAGCACAACCATGGAAGAAGGTTTTGCGGCACAAGAAAAAAACTTTTTAATCACCGCGGTAGCGATGCTATAGGGAAGATTGGCGACTATTTTATACTTCTTTGGAACGCGGAGTGAGGCTGTCCGAGAATTGTCATTGCGAGGAGCAGAGCGGCGAAGCAATCCCTGCGCTATAGACAAACTTAAAATATCTCCTTCTCTCACGTCAACGCGTGCATTTCCTGCATAATTTTCCCGCAAAAATCCTGCGAGCTTTCTGTCAAATTCAACCGCAATGACGCGCTTTGCGCGCTTGGCAAGTTCGCCCGTGAGCACCCCAAAGCCCGCGCCAATTTCAAGCACCGTGTCTGCCTCCCCGATATCTGCAACATGCATGATTTTTGCAAGAATATTTTGATCAATCAAAAAATTCTGCCCCAAATCCTTGCGCGGAGCAATGCCGAATTCTGCCGCCATGTTTTTTATCTGCGCCGCACTGTAAAACATATGCCTTTCATTCTGCCCGCCGCAGGCGGGGCGTTCCTTACAAAAACCGGTACAACAAACTGATAACCCCGGCGAAAAGAAAAGAATAAAACCAAAAAATATTTCCCTGCCCCACAAACGATAAAAGCACAAGCACAACCACAAGGGCGAAGATTTTTCCAAGCACAAGGCACATTTCAAAAAGCACAATCCCCTTCATCACGCTGTAATTTTTCGCGCGGTTATACACAAGCGCCGTAATTTCAACCGACACTGAATTTTTACAGATACTCCCAAAAATGTGGAATAAATACAGCCCCACTGCGCCTGCCCGAAGTGTCCGAAGAAGCCAGCTAAACATATAAAAGATGCTGGTCAAACGGAGCAGATTCACTTTATTTTTTCTGTCTACAAGCCTGCCCACAGAAAGCACGGTTAAAACGGTAAGCCCGGCAGAAATTGCCGCAAGCACGCCTACCGAAAGCGCGCTTTTCAAAACTAAAAAAATATAAATCGGCCAGAGCGTTAAAAGAATGAGCTCTTCCCCATACCCCAGATACCCTAAAAGCGCGCGGCGGTTGATCGGCTTCACAAGGCGGCGATACGCTTTGAAATAGCTGAAATCTTTTGGAACAAATTTTTCCGGCGTGAGCAGGGTTGGAATGTTGGAAATTGCGATCAGCAGAGAGGCTAAAATAAACACCACGGGGTAGCCAAAAAATTTAATGAGCACGCCTCCTAAAACAGGCGCAACAATCTGCACCAATGCGGAAATCACCAAGCCGTTGCTCACTTCCCTCCCTGTTTCCTCGGTAATGGCGTATTGCGCGAAATCCGCATGATAACCCGGCCAGTAAAAAGTTTTTTGAAGCGCCAAACACACGATTGCCGCAAGAACAAACAGATGGGAATAGGCAATCAAAAACAGGGAAAGATAATAAAGCACCCAAAACGGAGACGCAATAAGCACGCTGTGCTCATAGCCCTTGAGGTTTGCAAATTTTGCCCCAAGAGGCATGATGAAAAAATACAACACATATACCCCAAGATAAAAGAGCAATACTTGAAAAACAGACATGCCCTGCTGATAAAGATAAATCGGCTCAAAAATTAAAATCATGCCCACCGCAAGGTTTAAAATTGCAGTGTTCATGAAAAGCTCCCTTACTTCGGAACGTGCCCGGCCTGCAAAATACTCCGGCAAAACGCCTGCGAAGAATTTACGGCGCGATTGCATAGAACTGTATTGAATTATACGGTAGGGAAGGGTCGCGACCGTTCCCTACATGATAACCACGCTCCCCTGCCGAATAACATGAATTTTCCCCTCTTCAACGGAAATAATCGTTGAAGGTAAAACAGGGGGAAGCGGGCCGGCGTCAAGCAAAAAATCCGGCATCAGAGCAAGGGCGTTTCGCGAAACGCCTCTACGTTCTTCAAACTGTTTGCAAATATCCTCTTTAGTATAGCATGTCGGCGCCCCGCTTAAATTTGCAGAGGTTGCGATAATTGGGGCATTGATACCTTCTGAAAGAGCACGCGCAATCTGGTTTCC
>CAZHCQ010000101.1:0-2603 GCA_964531415.1 uncultured Gammaproteobacteria bacterium | reverse complement strand
GGCAAAACCTCGGTCTTTATTTTGACCAAAGCCCTATAATAAGCCAAAAAGTCGTCTTTGCTTTATGCATTGATTTGCTCTTTTTGGCTTATTGCAGGCACATCCAGTTCCAAATACCAATATAAAATTTCTACTTTTGCTTCATTAATTACGAATTACTAATTACGAATTACAAATGAAAGAGAATATCATACAAGTTAAAAGCTTCAATTTTGCTTTGCGTGTTATTAAACTTTATCAATACTTGGTTAAGAATAAAAAGGAGTTTGTCTTATCAAAACAGATACTCCGAAGCGGGACGGCAATTGGCGCGAATGTAGAAGAAGCTCTTGGCGGACAGTCAAGGAAAGACTTTTTGAACAAAATGAGCATTGCATACAAAGAAGCAAGAGAAACAAGTTATTGGTTGAGATTGTTAAAAGGCGCCGATATTTTGTCGGAAAAACATTTTTTATCTATATCTCAGGATTTGGAAGAAATAAGCAAAATACTCACAACAATACAAAAGACAACAAAAAGTAATTTGTAATTAGTAATTCGTAATTGGTAATTGTTTGCCGCCTCTATAAAATTTCTACTTTTGTAGATTTTGTTATCTCATCAAAAACTCTTTCAACTCCTCAAACTTGTTTGAAAGCGAAAGGGTTTGTTTTTTTGTGTTGAGAAGTTTTTGAAGCCCAGCGGGGAGGGGTATTTTTGTGCCGATGAGCGGTTCCACTATTGTGCTAAATTTAACTGGATGCGCGGTTTCAAGAAAAATACCGAGAGTATTTTTCTGTTTACTTTGAGCACAATATTTTTTGAGTCCTAAATAGGCAACCGCGCCGTGCGGGTCTGAAATATAGCCGTACTGGTTATAAAGTTCAGAAATTGCTCCGCGCGTTTGATTGTCGTTAAACGCCCCGCCAAAAACGTCCTTCTGCATCGCGGAGCGTGTGTGGTGATACAGATCAAGCATGCGCGCGAAATTACTCGGGTTGCCAATATCCATGGCATTTGAAATGGTTTTTTGCGATGCCTTTGGGGTAAACGGCTCGCCTGTTAAATACCGCGGTACAACATCGTTGCTGTTTGTGGCGGCGATGAAGCATTTTATCGGAAGCCCCATTCTTTTTGCAATGAGCCCGGCAGTGAGGCTGCCGAAATTTCCGCACGGCACTGAAAAAACGATTTGAGTATTCGCGTTTTGAGCGCGGGGCTGCGCTTGGGCGTACGCATAAAAATAATAAAATGTCTGCGGAATAAGCCGTGCAATATTGATTGAATTTGCAGAACCAAGGCGCATAGTTTGCGCGAGATCCGCATCAGCACATGCTTGTTTTACGAGGGTTTGGCAGTCGTCAAACGTGCCGTTTACCTCAATGGCGGTGATGTTTGCGCCTAATGTTCCCATCTGTTTTTCCTGCATATCGCTTACCCTGCCTTGTGGATACAAAATTACCGCACGCACGCGCTCGTTTTGGAAAAAACTGTGCGCAACAGCCGCGCCGGTGTCTCCGCTTGTTGCCGTAAGAATGGTTATTGTTGCATCGCCCTTTTTCAAAAAATAACGCATTAATTCCGCCATGAACCGCGCGCCAAAGTCTTTGAACGAAAGCGTTGGCCCATGGAACAGTTCAAGCACGGCAAGCGCATCGTTTAAAAACACAAGAGGCGCGCCAAAGGGGAGGGATTTTTCAACAATGCGGTTGATGTCTTTTTTCGGAATTTCCGGAAACCATAACGCGCTTGTTTCTCGCGCGATATCTTGGAGCGATTTTTTGGCGATGGCTTTAAAAAATGATGAAGAAAGACGGGGAATTTCAACAGGCATGAACAGCCCGCCGTTTGGCGCAAGCGGAGAAAAGAGGGCGTGCTGAAAGGGGAAAATTGTATTATTGCGATTTGTGCTTTTAAGTTTCATGGCATCTATGTATAAAATTTTCTGCTGAAAACGAAGTAGACCGAAGTGTGTGATAGGGGAGGGTTACATGCGCGTACTGCTTGTAGCGGTTGGTGCGGTATGCAAGAAGTTGAGGGTAACAGCGCGTGAGCGCAGAGCGGTTGTTTTCGTTCTTCCGCTTTTCAAATATATTTCCCCAGAGAACCGGTTTTGGATCGCGCAGGTATATCTCAAGCATCTCTTTATGCACTTTTTTGGGTGTGTCTAAATATACCACACGCGTATATTTTTTGAGCATAGTGCACAGCTCTGTGCCGATATAAATAACACTGCCGGTTGTGTCAATTACTGTGCGCTTGTGAAGCGTATTGTGTTGGATCGTGCCAAAGATGGCACACATCACTTCGCGCTCGCACTGCAGATAATGGTTTTGGTTTGTCTGGTGGCGCAAATCATACGGCTGGCCAAGCCATTTTGATACGTCCGCAATGCCCCTATAGCCGTGCTTTTTGAGGAGGGGAGCGAGCTTTTTTTCAATCAAATCATCACAGCAGATATGCGCGTACCCAAACCGCGCAAGCTCTTGTGCCCAGTATGATTTTCCAGCGCCTGACATGCCAATGAGCGCAATTGGCTTTTCTTGTACACTCTGTATGTTCATACACGTACTGCCTTAAAAATATCCGAAAAAACGCCTGCAGACGTAACCTCTGCTCCTGCT
>CAZHCQ010000100.1:0-4585 GCA_964531415.1 uncultured Gammaproteobacteria bacterium | reverse complement strand
GCGCTTCCCCAAGCCCGGCAACTGCCGCATCATTTTCAATGAAAACAGGGCAACCAAACGCCTCGGTAAGCTTTTCTTTTAGCGGTTTTTTGTTCCATTCCGAAAGGTGAGGAGCGTTTACAATGTGCGTGTGGGCTTTATCAAGCGGGCCGGGGATGCCGCCGCAGACGCTCTGGATTTTTTCGCGGCCCGCAATTTTCCAGCCGATTTTTTTAAAAAGCGCAATGCCCTGTTCAAAATTTTGAGGCGTTTTTGCAACAGCGGTTTGTTCAATGGATTTTAAATCCCGCGAAGATGCAATCCGCATATTCGTTCCGCCGATGTCAAAGAGGAGAAAGAGTTTTTTTGCCATAGAGGTGTGTTATGGAAGCGCGTGCAGAATTTTTTTGGTTTCGTTTTTATACGCCTCAACGTGGGGCTGATCAAACGCGTTGACGTTTAAAAGAAAGCCGAGGCACATCACTTCAATCATTTTAAATTGCATAAACGCGCCAAGTTCGCGTGGGGATATCTCTGAAAGGGCGATTTCCATATAAGGAAGCTCTGTGTTTTTATATGCGGTTTTTACTCCTTCAAAAATTGCGTTCATGATCGTGTAAAAAGATTTTCCCTTGATATCGGGCACAAGGTTGCCAAACTGCGTGCTTTCAGGCACTTGTGAATTTTCTTGCGATTTCGCACACACCAATGTGGTGATTTTGTCTTTTGGCCCGCCTATGTAGAGCTGTCCCACTGAATGCAAATCCGTGGAGCCTATTGACACAGTCGGCGTGATTCCCGCGTGAATTGTTTCACCGCGCACGTTGTGCTCTTTGCCGATGCTCTCTCCGAGAAGCTGGCGATACCACTTGCCTAAAGATTCAAGCTCGCTGTGAAACATAAAGTTGTCGTTAATGCGTATGCCGCGTACAGCATGCCAAAAAAGAATTCCTGCGGAAAGCGCGGCAGGGTTTTGAGCCATGTCAGATGCAAGGCACGTTGTGCGCATTTCCTGTGCTCCCTCAAGAAGATGGAAAATATTGATGCCGGCGCAGGCAAGCGGGAACAGCCCCACGCTTGAGAGTACTGAAAATCGCCCGCCTATTTTTTGCGGAATTTCTAGGAGGGCGCATTGCTTCAAAGCCGCTTCTTTTGAGAATCGGGACGCGGAATCAGTGGTAACAACCAAGCGATCAAAGGCATGCGCAAACCGTTCGCAGAGTATATTCATGATAAATTCTGTATATGCAATAGTTTCAAGAGTGCTTCCCGATTTGCTGATTGCATTTACTAAAATTTCCTCCGGGTTTGTGATGCGCTGTGTGAGAAAATTTTTAAGGCTCCATGCACTTTCAGGGTCAAGGGTATCGGCAAAGATAATTTTTGGAAACCGATCAGGCTCTACAATGTCAGTACATCCCCCCAGTGCATCATACACTGCCTTTGCCCCTAAGTTTGACCCGCCAATGCCGATAACGATAATATACTTCAGCTCACGGGATGTTTTCTTGTGCTTGAGCGCGCGCACCGCAGAGTGCAGAGCGTGGTCAAACGGAAGATTGATTGAGCTTTCATCATCCTCATAGTTTTGTTTTTTTGCAATTGTATTCAGCCGTGAAATATACGGAACCAATTTTTGAGCGGTTTCTTCAAGATCTTTTTTTGAAACGCCGCTTGAATGTTCGTAGAAAAATTGCATAGAGTGTACTAATTCTTGTTTTCCGCAAGCAGATTGTTCCAGTCCCCTGAAATAGACGCAATGCATTCATCGGTAAGTGCATGGAAAACGGTAAATTTTTTCCAGTCTTGCGAGAGATCAAGCGTTTGGTAGGGAATATCTTTGAGGCCTTTTGGGTCATAATCGTAATCATAGTCTGGGATAGGCATTTCAAGAGATCCCCATTCGTTAAGTACGTGAAAAGGAGCGCTGACAATGTCGCACCGGAGTTCAAGCGCGAATAAAAATTGCTCTATTGTTCTGATCTCTGCGGCAAGCACTGCGATATGGTTATCATTTTTTCCCCGCACCATGCGGAGAATGTTTGCAAGCAGGCTCATTCCATTTTTTTTGTCATCATCAAGGCGCCCGATAGAGGGAGAGAGAAAGACATCGCCACGAGCCGCTCCTTTTGTTGCCGCGCAGACTGCCGCAGCTTGTTCTTGGGAAAAGCAGAGCGTCATATTGACTCGTATGTCCTTTTCAATAGATTTATTCGCCGCCAGAAGCCCGGACGGCGTCACCGGATATGCAATGGAAGCATTTTTGATCCACTGAAACATTTCTTCTCCTTGTGTACGCATTTTTTCAGCAGACGTTTCATGATCAGCATATACTGCAACAGACACAGACCCGTCAGGAATGGCGCGGGATATTTCATGCACAACGCTTTTATACAAGCTTAAAAATTCATCTTGGGTAAATTTTTTGCCTTGTTCTAGGCGATCTTTCGCCGTTTGGTTGTATGCAAGATGTGTTGGGTGTGTGGTTTGCCCGTCAAGAAAGCCAATCTGTTCAAGGATTTTTATGGTTTCTTCCGGATTACTGCTGTCTAAAAAAATTTTTGAGTTTAGATCTAATGGACGCATAAAATTTCTTTTATTTTTTTGATAATCGCAGTATGAGAGATTTCTTCATATTCAAGGAGTTCTTGCGGTGTGCCGCTTTGCGGCATTTTTTGGACACACAGCGAGTGAATCTGCGCGCTTGATTGTGAAAGCGCATGGAGTACCGCTTCAAAAATGCCCCCTTCAGGATAATGATCTTCCACAGTAATCATGGCTTTTGTGTCTGAAACAGCCGCAAGAAGCGTTTTTGTATCAATAGGCTTGATGCTGTAGAGGTCAATCACGCGAATAAAAATGCCTTCTTGTTTCAGTGTTTCATATGCAGTGAGGGCTTCGTGAAGTGTGATGCCTGCGGCAACAACGGTAACCGCATCATTTTCGCTTGTTCGTATCACTTTGCTTCCTCCAATCGGAAAGCTTTCATGAGCGCCATAGAGTATGGGTGTTTCTTTTCGTGTTGTGCGGATATACGTGATGCCTTTTTCCTGCGCCGCTAAAAACACGAGCTTTTCGGTAGATACCGCGTCTGATGGATACAGCACGGTTGAGCCGTGAAGAACGCGAAACATCGCGATATCCTCAAGCGCCATTTGGCTTGCCCCGTCTTCCCCGACTGAAACCCCGGTATGAGACCCTGCAAACGTAATTGAGGGATCAGAATACTGGCACATTCTTATTTGGTCAAACGCGCGGGTGAAAAACGCGGCAAAAGTTGAAACAAAGGGATGCTTGCCGCGCCGGCACAGCCCAAGTGCAGTGCCCACCATGTTTTGTTCCGCAACGTACATTTCAAAAAAGCGTTCAGGAGAGGATTTTTGAAATGTTTCCGCAAAGGTTGAATTGCCCACTTCGGCATCAAGCACCACAAGCTGTGGAAACTCGGGCGCGAGGCGCGCAAGCGCATTTCCATAAGCTTTGCGTGTTGCAACCGGTATTTCAGGCGGATACGCAAACGGTTCAGCTTTGGCTGATGGAATTGTAAAAGCGCGCGCATCTGCTGGTTTTTGAACCGTGCCGTGAATGGTAATGTCTTGCTCCCCCAGTTCCATGAGCGCATGCTGAAGCTGTTCTTGGTTTAACGCTTTTCCATGCCATGCGTCTTTATCTTCCAAAAATGAAACGCCTTTGCCTTTGAGCGTTTTTGCAATAATCATGAACGGCTTGCCCGCGCCTTCAGAAGTTTTTTCCAATGCCGCACAAATTTCCTTCATGTTATGCCCGTCTATGGTGATTGCTTCCCATCCAAATGCTGAAAAGCGTTTTTGATAGGCTGAAAGGTTGTGGCCAAGCATTGTTTCGCCGCGCTGGCCAAGGCGGTTGACATCAATAATGCCAATTAAATTATCAAGCTTGTAATGCGAGGCGATTTGCGCGGCCTCCCACACTGAGCCCTCGGCAATTTCGCTGTCTCCCATTAACACATATGTTTTATAGGGGAGTTTATCCAAATATTTCGCATTGAGCGCCATGCCGACGCCTATGGAAAGCCCTTGCCCTAATGATCCAGTCGCGGCTTCGGTGTAAGGGAACCGCATGGTGGGGTGCCCTTCAAGCGTGCTGCCGAGTTTTCGTAATGTTTTAAGCTCGTCTTCGCTCAACATCCCGGCGGCTGCATAGAGCGCGTAAAGAAGCGGCGCCGCGTGGCCCTTAGAAAAAATAAGGCGGTCGTTATTCTGCGCAGAAGGGTTGCAAAGATCAGCTTTGAAAATTCCGCTAAACAAAAGGCAGGTCATCAAGTCCGTTGCCGAGAGCGATGAGGTTGGATGCCCTGACCCAGCGGCTGTAGTTGAAACAAGGATTTTGTAGCGCACGAGCGCTGCAAGCTTGTTGAGCTGTTCAAAATTCTGCATAGAGAACTTTTTTACGCGTACGAGGTTGCATGAGTAGGGGCATAGCATGCTATGCCCCTACTATTATAAAGTGTAAAAGCCGAGGTGTACAATTGAGTATAATTACCCCAGTTCGTCCCGCAGAGCGTTTACAATGTGAAGAGAGCTTGCTTTGCGGGCGCGAGCATAGCCGGTGAGCGCGGAAAGCGCAA
>CAZHCQ010000099.1:0-13372 GCA_964531415.1 uncultured Gammaproteobacteria bacterium | reverse complement strand
TCTGATATGCCTTAAGATACACATCTGAAGCAGGCTTATTTTGATGAACCGCATTTGACGATTTAAATAGTTCGGTAACGCCAGTATATGCGTCAAATTTTGAGAGTAAGTCATTCCACCACCCAAATTTCAAATACCCCTGCCCAGCTTTTTGCACAAAGCGATCATCCACAATTTGCCACTGGCGCACTGCATTTGTGGAGCCAACACCTGCAACTTCAACACATCCAGCAGTTTGGGGGATCGCCTGAAACTTATCCGTATTTCCAGAAAGCGGCGGCTCGCCAAGCTTGTCTGCATCTGGTAACACGTCCATGCGATGCGGGTCAAGCGCCGGCACCGAGAGCATAAAATTTTCCAGATCACACTTCCCTTTTTGTTTGACGCTCAAAGACCACCGCACCCGCGAAAGCGGAATACCGCTTGTATCCTTTATACTATTTATACTATCGCTTTGCGGAATCTGCACGCGGTAATACGCCTGTTCCTTTTCTGATACCGAAGAGGGTACCGCAAGTAAATTGGACGATTGGTTAAAAAGCGGGTTCCATGTAATCATGCTTTTTCCGCTCACAGTTTTTACAACAATTTGTTTTGCATTTGAATTCGGGCAGGAATCAATTCCGTCATCAAAACAATAGCTATTGGTATTGACGGTATTTAAATTCACCTCACCCAAATTGCACACAAACGGATCTGCCGGATTTGCCTTGCATATTTGAAAATTATACGGATTTGCAAATGCAATTCTGCTACTCGGTAACAAAGCGTGGTTGAGCAAAACCGAAATCTTAAATTCATCGCACGGCACACTTGAAGAATAATAAGGCAAAGGGCTTGCCTGAATGGATTCTCCAGGGCGGCACGCCTGGCTATATAAACCAAACCCGTTATACATAATCGTAAGGGGCTGAATACCCGGCGGAGGAGGCGCGCCTTCTTTATCAACCAGCTCTTGCGCCGATATATTCACTGTTCCTCCAGCCTGCACCTCATTGTTCGCGCACAGAGTTTGCGTTGGCTTTGTATCATACGCTTTCTCTGCATTAGATAAAAACGGAAGATCTGTGTTCTCGTACACGATAATAAAAAGATCATTTTTCGCATCAGCGCTTCTTTGAATGTGCAGTACTTGCTGTGCATCTTTTGATACTCCGTCTATTTTCAAAATATTATCAGTTGGAGAGAGCGTGATGTTCTGCCCGCTTGCCACTGTTTTTGGACCTTGTTTAGTTTCTTGCTCTACACTAATTGAATTCAGATTATCCCAACTGATTGTAACTTGCGAATTTTGTTCGCCGATCACTTCCAGAGCAACCTTCTTTGCGGAAGAAACCGGCACCGCAAGAGAATTTATAATTGTCCCATTTGGATTATCTTGTCTAAACTGTACCGGGTAGAGGCAGGTATAATACGTAAATACTTCATCTTTCTTTTGCCAATCGGCAAGATAACTCAAATTCACGAGCCCGGAGTCTTTTGGAAACGCGTCATGATCTGAAGACCATGTCCATAAGTACTGATTTGCATTTAAAGCCATGCACTGTGCATCATACGCCAATGCCTGCGCCGTTGTTTTTCCATTTTCTGCTGTGCTATTGCTTTCAATGCTGGCTGGGGTAAGGCTTAAACCAGAATACGCAAGCTCGCACTTTGGAGTAATCTGTTCCGCTGTTTTGAAAAACCAGGTGCGGTCATTCTCAAAATGGAGCGCTTTTTTTGCACTCATGCGAAACCATTTATTTTGAGGCGCGCCTTGAAGCGCAATGCCGTTTAGTTTTACAAGCACATTTTGTGGCCGCTTTGCCGGATGCGCCAGTGCAAGCGCGGATTGGGAAAGCGAAACTTCGGTTGCGCACTCTGCTTCGTTCGGATAATCTCCATCGCCGCACTGGAAAAGGCTGAAACACTCTTTCACAATTCCGGAATTTCCCTGATCCGTTTCTATGCAGTCTGTAACCACAAGCGGATCTTGAGGGGATACTCTCAAACATGCGTCAAGATCACTGTCTGTTTCCCCTGCACACTCTTGGTAAAACGCACCCTGCAGTTCTATCTGGATATTAATTTGCGGCGGATCTTGCGCCGGCTGTGAAAGGCACACGTTCTGCGTGTTTGCGGACGGACTTGTTATATCCACATCATTATTCTCAATACTGCATGCGTTAAATACCACGTCTGTGCCAAGCAGAGTCAAAGGCACCGCGTTTGAGTGGAGCGCACGCTTATCAACCGCATATACCTTGCCTGTCTGGGAAGGCAGGGGAACGATAATGCGGTCCGCGTACTGCTGATCACTATCTAAAGCTTGTTCTAAATTCAGCATAGTTCCTTCCGTAACTTCAACCGTTGTTGCAATTCCGGCAGGAGTAAATACCATCTGTTTTAAGTTCGCTTCTTTTTCACCCGCCGGCGCATCTGCTTTCTGCACCACAAAATTCGTCCCGGTTGCAGAAATTGGAAAGCCCGCGCTTGTTACCGAAGGAGTAAGATCGTACAAGCAAATAGCGCTGAATTCTTCGTCTAACTGAAATGTAAAGGGGGACTCGTTGCTTGAAAGTTCAAGAGCCGAGTCAAATACTGGCTTCATGTCTTTTTGAAACGCAACTGAAAATTTAAGCTGATCAGTCGTTGCCGGCTGGGGGTTCCACCAATCTTTCGGATCTTTCTTTTCGGGTATCGTCACAATAATGCTGTTATCCCTCCACCGATTCGTTTGGTTATCTTTGAGATCGCGCGCGAGCTTTAGTTGATTACTGTAAAAGGGAATACTTGCGCTTTTCAAAGTGCCTGCGCTCTTATAAAGCGGAGTATTTACCCGATCATCCTGAACCAATGGGCTCGTTGCGCCAATTCCAACGCCTTCTCCAAAATTCCGCCCGAGAATACTCACGCACTGGTTTAAGCCTCCCTCCGGCGGAGAAACTTCTTCAATGTATGGCCCTTTCACGCAGGCTTGCGTTCCATCAGGAAGCTGAAACGGCATGGTTGCAAACTGCCACTCGCCTTCGGTGTGATTCACCCAATCTGTACTTGTCCTTGTTCCAAGAACCGCTGTTGGAGAAGTGAGATCTTTTTCATTCAACAGCACATTCATGTGCGTTGCAAAATTTATTGTATAGGGCGCAAACGCTTGTTCTGTAATTGTTGTACCGTTGATTATTCTGCCTGCTTCGCGCGTTCCAAGAGGGCCCAAAAATCCGCTTATTGGCTGAAAGCTATATTTTTTGCATTGATTGTCCAAAATCTGCCCGGGACGAAAATCGTCTTCCACTTGAAAGGCGCGTGCAATCGGAGGATTATTTGGCGCAATACTGCCCCCGGTAACATAGCCCCGTTTGTCTAGCTCCGTATCAACTTTACAGGAATCAGTATTGATGTCGTACATTGTTGTTTTAAACCGCACAAATGCTTCAGTGTCCGGGCAGGAATAAAACGAACCGGGCTGTGGATATTTAAAATCAATCCCCGGGGTTATGTTTGAAGTGCGAAACGTCATGTAAAAGCGATCCTTATCTAACATATTCTGATGGCACAAATTCTGTGCATTCTGCACATACATGCCGTACCATGTGAAAGATTCCAGCGATTTCGTAATATCTTTATACACAAACTTCAAATCCGTAAGCTGTTTGCTTTGTACTGCATCATAGTACGTGTCCACTCGCACGTTCCATTTATCCGTAATTGCTTGTGCGCCTGCGGCATCTGCCAAAAAATTATCAAACGAGCTAAACGAATGCGCGTCTTGATTTGGCAATTTAAATATCTTTATATTTGCTTCCTTTACCGTATAAATCGGATTTCCATCCTGAAGTGTTTGCGTTAAAATGCTCCCTACATACAGCGGCACATTAAACCACAGCTGAATATTCGGCACTGTTGAAACAAACCTGTCGTTATTTTTCGGATAATTATTTACTACTTGAGGCTTGTCTGGTTCCTTGGCCTCATCTGCATTCACTTGAAACTGCCATATCAGACTTAGCCCGTCTTGTGCTTCAGTGCATCCGCCGTCAACCCCGTCCGCAGGCCCAAGCCCCTGCTTACAGCGCTGAAGCACTTTCTGATAAAAATCAGTAAGCGTTTTTGGAATCTGTAGTTTGTAAAGACGATCGTTCGGATCTGGGCCCGTTGGGAATTTTCCACTGTTTGCATGCGTAAAGTTAATTGAATTTGGCCACATTTCAAATGAACCGGTTGCGGGATGAGTGCCATCCCAATAGATATCTTCAAGACTTCCGCGCAAAATAGAAAAGCCGGGGTTAGAAAGCACCCTGGCATCAAACTCGTCTTTTGTCATGCCGAGCGTATGGTTAAACTCAATGCTTACATCACTGCAGGTATATACATCAACATTATTCAACACTTCTGCAGGGTGGGCGGTTGCAATTTCAGAAACCAAAAACGGATCTGCTTCAATTTCACGCGAAAACGAAACTGGAAACGGCTTTATTTCAGGATTGGGCCCGCCTTCTCCGCCAATGCGCCTTCCTAAAGTTAAAAAATAGCTCGTGATAGTCCACGAAATGAGAATAATAATAAGCCCGATAGCGGCGGCTAAAATAATTTTTTTTCCTTCGGTAACCTTCTCTTCGTTTCCGCGCGCCATCATCCACACATAGCCGCCGTACATCACAATAATAATCCCCATGAGCGCCAAAAAACCAAGCGCAATATTCACAATCCGCTGGATAAGGCTATTCAAATCTCCTACCTCTTCCCCAAGCTGAAGCGATCCAGCCTGCTTCTTCCCAAAGTCCTGCGAGCATGCGCCGCTCTGACACATAAATCCGGCTACGCACTCATCAGCCGCGGCGCACGCAAAACCGCGTGTTCCTTTGCAGAGCTTTGCTTCACACACGAGATTTTGCTCATCTTTGCAGTCCTCGTGGAAGATACACGAGTCGTTTACTCCTGCAGAAGCAGTTGTTGGCAGAGCGCTCATTCCGCCTACAAAAAACAAAAAAATAGCCGCAACGGCTACTGTTTTGGTAATGTGCAAAGAAAATTGTATTTTTATTTTAGAGGAAAAGAACATGGAAACGCGAGTTCTTAGATAATCAAGGAAACGACTTAGCCGAGAAGTTCTTGCACAATGCGGCTGACAGCATCTCCCGTTGCACGCCCCTTTATAAAAGGCATGACCACTACCATAACCTTACCTCGCTCCTTCGCGCTCTTTGCCCCGGTGTGCGCAATCGCATCTTTCACGATTTTTCTCAATTCTTCTTCGCTCATCTGGACTGGCAAATACGCCTCAAGATAGGAAATTTCTGCTTTTTCCTCTTCCGCACGTTCGAGCCTGCCTCCCTGTAGGTATAATACAATTGCATCATTTCTCTTTTTTATTTCGCTCATGACGATTGCAATAACGTCGTCATCAGAAAGTTCTCTCTGTTGCGCAATTTTCCGGTTTTGAAGAGCGGCCTTCAGCATGCGGAGTGCCCCCAGCTTTTGGCGGCTCTGCTCCTTGAGCGCGGCGATCATGTCTTCCTGTATTTTTTGAAACAACGCCATAAAAAATTATCTCCGCGATCGTGAAGGAGCGGCTTCATCGTATTGGCCGCTTTTCATAAGAAACTCATAATAATTCTTCACCCGCGTCCGATGAATCGCGCTTTTCTTTTGTGCGTTTCTTGTAACTTTTTTTTGAAAGTATTTCTTGCCTTTCACAAGATAAAGATTGCCGCTATTGCGCAGTTTTGTATTAAATCTCCGAAAAAGATTTTCAATTGATTCTCCGTCTTTACGAATTACATGAATCATATTCGTGATGTAACTTTAAAATTAAGTACGTAGAGGAATTTTTCAAATTCCCCTACGTACTATACCCAAAAACGCCCATCATGTCAACAAAAACAAGAACCATGCTCTGCTCATTTCTCAAGCCGCTTGTGGAGTTCTTTATCTACCTTTTGAATGTTCAAAGTTTCCTGCATGCCGCTCTCCATATCGCGAAGCAAAATAGTGCCGTCGGCAATCTCCTTTTGCCCCAGCACAAGCGTGTACTTCACCCCGGCCTTGTCAGCAAGCTCAAACTGCGCGCGCAAACCGTCCTTTGAAAAATTCTGCGCAACATTGAACCCTTTTGCCCGGAGCTCTTCAAAAAGAACAAGAGCTCGCTTTCGTGCAAGCATGCCTAACTGCGCAAGATACACGTCAAATTTTTTTGTTTGAGGCGGCTGCGGATTACCCTCCCGTATGCGCGATACAATGCGGTCAATGCCAAGCGCCGCGCCGCATGCAGGGGTTGGCCGCCCGCCGATCAGTTCAATAAGCCCGTCATACCTGCCGCCGCCCCCAAGCGTAATGAGTTTTCCTTTCTCCTCGCCGCCATACCAAAACTCAAACGTCGTTTTTGTATAATAATCAAGCCCTCGCACAATACTGTGATTCAACATATACGGCAGATCAAACTCATCTAAATATTCGAGAACTTTCATGAAATGGTCTTTTGAATTTTCGTCTAAGTGGTCAATAATCGGCGGGGCGCCTTTTGCCATTTCAGAGCATTCTTTTTCTTTGCAATCAAGAAGCCTCAAGGGATTTTTTCTCATACGATTGACGCACTCCTCGCATAAATCGCTTTTGCGCCGTTTGTAATAATCAATCAGTATTTTTTTGTATTCAACGCGGGATTCGGCGCTTCCCATGCTGTTCATCTGAATGGTAACGTCAATGCCGAGCGTTTTTAAAATAACCCAGCACACTATAATAATTTCAGCGTCAGTCACCGGATCATCGCTCCCGATTGTTTCAATGTCCATCTGGCGAAACTCGCGATATCGCCCTGATTGCGGCCGATCATGCCGATACACCGCTCCATACTCATACACTTTCACCGGCTGCGGCAGATTCAGCATGCCGCGTTCAATATATGCCCTGCATACTGACGCAGTAAACTCCGGGCGCAAGGCAAGGCGTTCCCCGCCCTGATCTTCAAATGCAAAAAGTTCTTTTTGAATAATATCGGTAACGTCCCCGATTGACCGTTTAAACAAATTTTCCTGTTCAATCACTGGCGTATCAATTGGGCGAAAGCCGTAGTCTTCCGCAACTTTTTTGCACAGATGTGCAACCCCCTCCCAATACGGCTGGTCCAGAGGGAGAATATCCCTCATGCCCCGCACGCTTTTAAAACCGGCGTACGCCTTTTTCCTGACCAATACACCGCCTTTGGCATTTCCCGCCTGCTGCTTTGCAGATTTTAGAGATGCTGTGTTTTGAGCATTTTTCTGAACGCGTGCTTTTGCAGGCGCAGACTTTACTTTTTGGATAGCTTTTTTCCGTGGCATAAAAATATGAAAATTTTATTGGTAAAGAGGATTTTTTACAAACCCGATTTTATCAAAAGGATACCCGCGAAACCACGCGCGCCCAACAACATCGTCAAAACTGACCAGCCCAACCATTGTTGAACGGGAATCCATGCTCGCAGCGCGGTTATCGCCAAGCACGAAGAGCTCTCGTTCGCCTACATCAAGCGGCGCATTATTAGGCCCGCCTGAGGTAAATGTTGTCGCAGGCAAGTACTCTAGTTCCGAAAGCGGCGCGCCGTCTGGATGTTCCGTGTTATAAATCAGCACGCGGTTATCTTCTATTTTCACGCGCTCGCCGGGAAAGGCAATCACGCGCTTAATAAAAAACTGCTTATTGGGTTTGTACCGAAACACCACAATTTCCCCGCGCTTTGGCGGCCTAAAATGATACGTCAGTTCATCAACAATCAAGTACTGCCCAGTTGAAAAATTTGGCTCCATTGATGCTCCCTTCACAGAAAATGGCTGCATCACATAAAGCCGTGTTGGAAGAATAATTGCCGTACAAATAACCGCTATTTTCAAAAGTTCCAAAACAAATGAAAGAAAAGAATTACTTTCACCTGCCTCCGTACTTTTCGGCGGCTGCACGCTCTTCCCGCTCTCATCAACATACACCACCTTGCGCGCGGGAGCGGAATCCTCTACAAATATGCCCGTGTCCTCAAGGTTCCTTCTTTCCTTCTGGTTTCCAAAAACATCATGCGGCACATGCATCATTTTTTAGCGTAAATAAACGGAAGTATTATACCAGACAACACAAAAAATGCAAAAGCTGTCATGGAGCGCCTCCCTTTGGGCCAAAACGCACCTTACTTCATTTTGCTCAGTCGTGCAAAGACAAGAAATATGGCTACGAAGAACACCCCCATTGCGATCGGAGCCGTAATGGATAGCCAGTTGCGTTTGCCCGGCTTAAATCTCTTTAAAAACAAAGAGTTAGAGACTACCGATACCGAGCTCAACGCCATTGCCAAACCAGCGAGTTCCGGCTTTAAAACTAATCCGATTCCCACAAACACGCGCGCGGCAATCGGGATTCCAAGCACATTGTAAAACAGGGCGAAAAACATGTTTTGTTTAATTTTACCCATGGTTTCTCGGCTAAGATTGATTGCGGTTAAGACATCGCGCAAATCATTTTTGAGGATAACAATGCCGCCCGTTTCCATGGCAACATCTGTTCCAGATCCCATCGCAATGCCTAAGTCTGCTTGCGCAAGCGCCGGAGCATCGTTAATGCCATCGCCGACCATTGCTACTTTGATACCGCTTTTTTGCATCTTTTTTATCTTTTCCGCTTTATCTTCGGGCAGAACTTCTGCCAATACATTTTTGATGCCTGCTTGGCGCGCGATTGCGTCAGCTGTGCGTCGATTATCGCCGGTGATCATAAACACTTTGATATGGCGAGCTTGCAGGGCGCGCACCGCTTCTCCTGTTGTTTCTTTTATCGTATCCGCAACCGCAACAAGCCCGAGAATTTCTTGTGCAGAAGCCAATATCATCACTGTTTTACCGCTCTCTTCCAGTTTGCGAATCTTACGTTCAATTTTTGTAAGAGCATCAGTTGAAAGACCCGTTACGCCAGTTATCATTCTGCGATTTCCAAAATAATAAGCAATGCCATTTTGTGTGCCTTGGACGCCATGCCCTGGAACCGCGCGGAAACCGTCCGTTTCGCCAAGTGGAATGGATTCCTCTTTTGCGTATTTAACAATGGCTTCAGCGAGCGGATGCTCGGAAAGTTTTTCCAGGCTTGCCGCGATAGAAACTATTTCTTCTTCATCCGCCATACCAGCGCTTACGACATCAGTCACCTCTGGCTGGCCTTTTGTTAAGGTGCCTGTTTTGTCAAACACTATCGCTTGTACTTTACACGCCGCTTCAAGCGGTTCTCCTCCTTTGATAAGAATGCCGTACTCTGCGCCTTTGCCTGTGCCAACCATAATCGCAGTTGGTGTTGCAAGCCCAAGAGCGCACGGGCAGGCAATGACGATGACGGCTGTAAATGCCATGAGCGAAAACGCGAGACTCGCTCCAAGCGCCAAGTACCACACCAAGAAGGTAACAATGGCAAGGACAATAACAATAGGCACAAAATAGGCGGAAATTCTATCCGCGAAAGCCTGGATCGGGGCTTTTGACCCCTGTGCTTCTTCAACGATGCGGATAATCTGGGCGAGCGTTGTCTCGCTTCCTACTTTGGTTGCTGTGAATTCAAAACTGCCGTGCTTGTTGATGGTTGCGCCAATAACGGTATCTCCGGGGGTTTTTTCTACTGGAATGCTTTCGCCGGTAATCATGGATTCATCCACCGCCGACTGCCCCTTCTTGACTATGCCGTCAACCGGTATCTTTTCGCCAGGCCGAACCACGATTGTGTCGCCCGCTACCACGTGATCAATCGGCACATCCGCGACTACGCCATTTTTACTCACACGCGCGGTCTTGGCTTTAAGCCCCATCAATTTTTTAATCGCATCCGAGGTGCTCCCCTTTGTTTTTGCTTCAAGCCACTTGCCTAAAATGACAAAGGTAATGAGGAATGCGGCAGTTTCAAAATAGAGTTCTGGGATTTTTTCTCCGTTTAAACCAATCACACTGCCTGTTTCCGCGACATATATTACGAATTGCCACAGGCTGTAAAAGAAAGCGGTTGAAGTGCCAATGGCAATAAGACTATCCATGTTAAAAGTCTTCATTCTCAAACCGCTCCACATGCCCTTATAAAATCCCGCGCCGATAACAAATTGCACAGGAGTCGTCAAGATAAGCGAAACAATGCCGATGAAGGGAAGTATGAGCGCGCGGCCGGGAAGAAACAAAAAAAAGTCCAGTAACATAAAGTACAGCATTGGCATACTCAAAACCAAACCAACTGCAAATTTTTTCCAATATACTCTGATGCCTCTTTCGCGTTCTTTGCGCTCTGCATCAGGATCGCCGCTGACAGCCAGCCTCGCTTTATAGCCGGATTTTTCGACCGCGCGAATAAGTTGATCAATTGACGTTTGCGAAGTGTCAAACACAACCCGCGCCTTTTCTGCCGCAAAATTGACGTTGACCGTATTGACACCAACAACTTTCTTTAATCCTCGCTCAATCAATCCAGCGCATGATGAACAATGCATGCCAGAGAGCGCCAAATAGACCTGATTTTCTTTCTTTTCATGTTGCGCCATGCTGGTGTTTGAAATAACAGCCTCTTGCACTCCGTTCATAGGAGAAACGGCAGAAGGCGCTTCGGCAGAAAACATATTTAATAATTGGTGAATTTTCGTTGAACGCAGGATCTCATCTACAAACGTGTTGAGATCGGCCCGATTTTCTGGCACTTCAAATTCAGAAGAACGATTATGTGTTACCGTGCCTTTGAAAGTTGGAGCGCCATCGTTGACGGTAAAGATGCCGTCTGCTGTCGCGCGGGATTCCATCCGTATTTTAACCCCCCCATCGCCTTGAACTATTTTTTTTTCAAACGTATCAAGCGTTTGAGGCATCTCCGCGCGAGTGGGGCTGACAACATTTCCCTTATAACCAGCTCTTGTAATTGCATCAATAATTGTTTCGTTTGACACTTCCTTCGGCGCTGACAGTTCACCAGAACCCTCTGCCGCGTTTATTTTGATATCGGCTATGCCTGCAATTTCTGAAAGTTCAGCAGTGATAATTTTTTCGCAGGACTCGCAATGCATTCCCTCAATTTTAAGATAGAGTTTTTCATTCATATGGTTTCATTTATATAGTTAATCTAAGCGAACAGCTTCCTTGCCAACGACGCGTAACGCATCGGTAATTTCATTCCACGCCACATCGCGTTCTGCGACAAGCTCAACTTCTCCAGTTTCCAAGCTAACTATTGCTTGAGTAACGCCTGCAATTTTTTCAAGCGCCATTGTAGAAAGCTTCACGCATGCAGTGCATGTAATATTTTTAATGCAAAATTTTATGGTTGTCATAGGTGTTGTGTTGATATGAGAATGGTTGTACTCTTTGAAACGGTGCTTTCTGCTCCTTCGTTATCCACCACAATAAATTTCCCGCGGTACATGCCCATGGAGCATGAAAAGGGTATTTCACCAATTTTATCTGGGGTGAAGGTGATGATGTTTTCTCCCGGAGAGAGAGTGCGGCTGATTCTGTATTTGGGCATTACTAAAGACGCGGTGCAGGTAAATGAAGACGTGGAGTTTATAATCCACTTTACCGGACGATCTTTCTCTACCACAAAGAAATTGGGCGAGTAGCCACCAGTATTTTGTGTCATCCGCACTACTTGCGTTTGTTTGTCTGGAATCACGCTAGCGGCAGTACTGCTCCCCTCGCGCAACGAAAACAGTTTGCTCCCATTGATAATATTAAACCAGCCAAGGAATATAACCGCGAGTCCTGCGGTCATAAATAACTGGCGTGCCTTTCGTCCTTTAAATACGGAGGTTAAGCCGCCAATGCCAAGGAGACCTGGCGCGGTGCCAACAGCAAAGAGTCCCATAATCGTCATGCCTTGCCAAAAATTGCCGGTGGAAACCGCGTAGAGTTGCATGGCTTGAGTGAAACCGCAGGGTATAAAGAACGTCAAAGCTCCCATCACAAGAGCGCCCTTGTGGCTATACTCTTTTACTTCCCTCTCCAAGCCAAAGATCCGCGCTATGCCCTTTGGCAGGGTAATGCTTTTATCTCGAAGGATGGGGAAAATTTCTATCAATTTCAAGCCAAAAAATATCATCACTCCGCCAATCACCATCGTTACAATTCCAAGCACATTGGCGGACGGATTAAAAGTTTTGCCGAGCATGCCAATCGCGCCTCCCAAAAGAGCGTAGCCTACTATTCTTCCGATGTTAAAGTAAATATGCGGCCGAAATTTTTGCACTCGCGTTGCTTCCGGGTGTTCCTCGGCATGCCGTGCTGAAAGACTAAGCACGAGGCCCCCAACAAGCGCCATACACGTTGATACCCCGGCAACCAAACCAACCAAAAGCGCCACCGCCACGCCAGAATTTGAAGCTCCAACATCCATATTAAAGAGACCAAACCATTGAGCGGCGAAATAGATCATCAATATAATTATCGCCGCTTTGGCTAAATCTTTGTAATCAGCGCTATTTCTTGAAATCCACGGCAATTTTTGTTTATCGCCAATTTCATAGCCTGCTTCTTGAACCGCCCTCATAAGTGCGGCAGGATTCAGGCGATCTCCCTCGTAGGTGATTTCAGCCAACGCCCGTTTTTGGCTGACATGAACGGTCCTAACGCCGTGAATTTTTTTCAGTTGCTCGCTTACAAGCAACTCACAGGATGCGCAATGCATTCCGCGAATAGGAACTGTTATTTTATTCATAAGATTTTGGGGATTCTATGTGATAATAAAAAAATCGCTTTATTGCAATAGTTTTACTATCAAAAACCAGCCTTTAAGGCGTTGAAAAGTAAAGCTATGCACGTAAAGTGATCTCGTAGTTTTTGAAAAGCGCGATCCACGCAAGCATTTTTTCCCGGGATTGTGATCGTATAAAAGTAGTATAGAAACGGGAGCGCTGTTTATAACGCGTTAATTTTGTCTGCGCCGCGAGGAACATCCCATTTTTAGAAATTTTAAAATAGATGATCGCGGGCGCGATGAGCGCGATAAACAATGGAATCGATTTGTCAAACAAAATTTCACTAAACGACATGACAACACAAGAAGCATCACTCGCGCAAAGCGTCGAATTTGAAAGAGCAACGCTTAACGCTCCTCGCATGTTTGACATGCCGTTCATCGGACAAAGCAAAACCAAGAGGGCTATGATCGTCATCATCCCCGTAGTTAACCATGAAATTAATTTTAGAACGCATCGTGATTGCATACTTTAAAGCAATGTACTGGATTTTTTTGACAACATATACACCTTCATTATATACGCCAGTAGGGTATTGATGTCAAGAAATAAACAGCCTCGTTAGGGAATACCTTCATTTGGGCCAAAACGCGCAGCGCCGCCGGTATGATCCTGCTTCACTTGCTCCGGAGTACGCGCGTAGTTATACATGCGAACGTCGTCTAT
>CAZHCQ010000098.1:0-5691 GCA_964531415.1 uncultured Gammaproteobacteria bacterium | reverse complement strand
GCGATTGCGTTCAAGGCTGTCAATAAGCGTGCGATAATGCGCATTGCGGTTTATGTTTCCTCTTGCTCGTCTGTGGTTGTGTCCGCCATTGTTACCTATTTCAGATATTCTTTATCCGCAACTTCTTTGAGCCAGTCAACCGCTAAAAACATGTTGATCGTTTCTGTGTCCTTTCGTTTTGTTAATTTTTTGAGGCATGTATTCACGTTTTGGGCATTTGCAACGGCGTCTATGATTGTTTCAATAGGAATAGATTGACAATATTTCGTGAGCACGTAGATGAGCATCAAAAATTCTTGCCCCTCCCCTTTGCGTAAAATTTTTTTTGCCGCGGAGATGACATCTTGAGGCTCAAGCCTGATCAACAAATCCGCGCCCGGGATGTTGAATATCCTGCATAACCCCGCAATGTCTTGTTTGCGGAGCAACAGCTTCGCACATGTTTCTAGTGCCTTTGGGTAAACATCAATTTTATCGCGCAACCCAGGGATTTCTATAAGTTCTGCCACGAAATTTATTGCGCTTATGTTGAGCGCATTATTGATGCATTGGTTGAGAAGATCCGCATCAACCCCCATCTGATGCGGGCCTGGAATACGGAGTAGAGAAATTGCTTTTTTATACAGTCCGGGGAGGAGTGGAGGAATTTTGCGAGCTAGAAATAGGCCGATTTTTAAAAACGAGTTGATTGCGTTGGTGACACCTTCGTGAGTGACCTCAAGTGGCGTAGCGGGGACTCTTCCATATCCGATACGAAAAGAATTGTTAAGCTTTTTTTTAAAAAGATCGCCTATGCTTCGGTTCAGCATCTCTCCCGCAAAGCGATGCCCAATTTTTGGAAGCGCGTAGAGCTGATTCAAAACCTCCTGTTTTGTTTCCGCTTGAACGCACTTATCTGCTAAGGCGGCAATAGTTTCATCGCTGATACGTATGTTGTCAGCTTCCGTGCGCTCAAGTTGTTTCTGAAGTTCGTTTAAAAGATCAGGATCATCTACTGCGCGAAGAAGTGACGCTTCAAAATCGACTTCTTCTAAAGCGCTTTGCGCCGCTGTTTCAAAAATTTGATTGGATGGTCCTTCTAGCATACGAAAAGTAAATGTTCAGATTATACTGATGTATTTTTCTCTTTTTGTCAAGCGCGTATGGCGTTTTTCTGCTTATACAGCGTGCTTTTGTAGATTTCCGGGCGGTAAGGCGCAAGCCGTACAATTTTGGGGTGAAGTTTTAAGCGCGAGAGCGCCGGGGCAAGATTGTTTGTAAAGGATTGCTGGTCATATCCCAGGCAAATAACGTGCGGGTTGATGTCGCGAATCACGCGGTAGGGGTCATCAAGGTTGCCAAGCAGTGCTTGATGCACAAGAGGGAGCGCTTGCACATGAGCAAGGCGTTCTGCTTCGCTGTGCGCGGCGGTTTCGTGTTTTACGCGCTTAACGGTTTCATCCCGCCCGACCACGACATACAAGTCGTCCCCGTATTCTTTTGCCTGAAGAAAGTAATTGAGATGGCCTTTGTGGAGATAATCAAACGTGCCAAAGGCAACGGCGCGTGTTCGCGGTTTTTGATAATCGCTAAGCCCAAGCTGTTGATATGAAACAAAAAAAGATGCAGCATTTTGCGCATGTATACTTTCAAGCGAAACTGCGCGCGCTATGGAAACTGGCCCGATCGCGGTGCGTTTCAGTTCCTCAATATACCCAAAAACGCCTAAAGTCATTCCCAGATCGTGCGCGAGAGAACGGATATACGTGCCTGATGAGCAGTGAATGCGGAGTGAAAGGCGGGGATAGGCGTAATGTTGAATTGCTATTTCGTAAACCGACACAGCAGAGGGCTTTGCCGATATTTCAATGCCCTTGCGCGCAAGTTCATACAGTTTTTGCCCATGGATTTTTTTTGCAGAAAATGCCGGAGGAATTTGTTTGATGTTCCCAAGAAACGTGCTTACGCTTTCTTGAATGTGAGCACGCGAAGGGGGATGAAATTCTCCTGTTTCAAGCGGCGTAATTGAACCTTTCGCATCATAGGTTGTGCTTTTCGCGCCAAGCATGACAACTGCTTCGTATGTTTTATCAAGGCCGATCATGTCATGAAGCGCTTTAGTGGATTCGCGTTCAATGGCAAGAATCAGCACGCCTTCCGCGAGAGGATCAAGCGTTCCGCTATGCCCGATTTTTTGCACGCCGGTAATTTTTCGCAGGCGCGCGACCACATCGTGCGAGGTAATTCCTTTTGGTTTGTTGATGATGAGAAATTGTGAGGGCATAGGTACGTGCTTGTAGGGACATGTCGCGACCTGTCCCTACGGCCTTCATTTCGTTTTTAACGCGTTGATGAGATCGCGCAGTTGTGCGGCTCTTTCAAATTCCAAGTTTTCAGCCGCAACATACATCTGGTCTTCAAGCTGTTTAAGCATTTGAGCGCGTTCTTCCTTGGGCATGCGCTTGAGTTCTTTTATTGAAACGGCTGATTCCGCGTTTTCTTCTGCACGCGCCCCGGCAAGGCGGGAGTCTCCAATATTTTTTTGAATTCCCCGGGGCGTAATGCCGTGTTTGATATTATACTCCTTTTGCGCTTTGCGCCGCCTGTCTGTTTCGCTCATCGCGCGTTTCATAGAGCCGGTGATCGTATCAGCGTAAAGGAGCACGCGCCCCTCGCTGTGCCGCGCGGCTCTCCCCATGGTTTGAATAAGAGCCGCTTCAGAGCGCAAGAAACCTTCTTTGTCCGCATCTAAAATTGCAACCAGGCTTACTTCCGGAAGGTCAAGCCCTTCGCGAAGCAGGTTAATGCCCACGAGGATATCGTATACGCCCATGCGTAAATCACGTAAAATTTCTAAGCGTTCAAGCGTGTTAATATCTGAATGCAGGTATGCTGACTTCAGCCCGAGCTCTTTGAGGTAACTGTCCAGCTCTTCCGCGATGCGCTTGGTGAGCGTTGTAACAAGCACGCGCTGGCCTTTGTGCGTTACCAGTTTTATTTCCTCTACAAGATTGTCAATCTGGTTTTTGGTACTGCGCACGTCAATAAGAGGGTCAAGCAGGCCTGTTGGCCGTATGAGCTGTTCAGCGATGCCGCTTTTTCCCGAATGCTCAAGTTCATATTCTGCGGGCGTTGCGGATACATACAGAACGTGCCCAACTTTTGATTCAAATTCTTGAAAAGTTAACGGCCTGTTATCAAGCGCGGAGGGCAAACGGAACCCGTAGTCAACAAGCACTGTTTTTCGGGAACGGTCCCCCGCATACATGCCGCGGATTTGAGGGATCGTCATATGGGATTCATCTATGAGGATGAGGCAGTTTCTGCTTTGAAACATGAAGTAGTCTAAAAGCGTAAAGGGAGGAGTGCCTGCTTTTCTGCCGTCAAAATACCGCGAGTAATTTTCAATGCCGGCGCATATTCCGTTTTCGCGCATCATTTCAAGATCAAAGCGAACGCGCTCGCTTAAGCGCTGGGCTTCAAGAAGTTTGCCTGCTGTTTCAAGTTCGTTGAGCCGTTTTGTCAGTTCGCCTGAAATTTCCGCGCAAATTTTTGGTATGCGTTTTTGTTCCGCCACATAATGGGTTGCCGGATAAATAGCAATGCATGCGGTTTCCTGTGTTTGCCGCCCGGTTAAAAAATCGTGCTTGCTGATGCGTTCTATGTCGTCGCCGAAAAATTCCACGCGCACCGAGGTATTGAGCGAAAAGGACGGAAAAATTTCTAAAACGTCTCCTTTCACGCGATAGGTTCCGCGTTTAAATTCAATGTCGTTTCTGCTGTACTGCATGTTGTTGAGTTTTTTGAGCAACGCATTTCTCGTATATGCGGCTGTGCCCTTTTCAAGCGTGATGCCTTGCGCTTTGTATTCAGCGGGGTTGCCTAGCCCATAAATTGCAGATACCGAGGCAACAATAATTACGTCGTTTCGCTCAAGGAGCGCCTGGGTTGAAGCGTGGCGGAGCCGTTCAATTTCTTCGTTGCGCTGTGTTTCTTTTGCAATGTAGGTATCGGTACGGGGAATGTACGCTTCGGGCTGATAATAATCGTAGTAGCTCACAAAATAGTGTACTTCATTTTTGGGAAAGAACTCTTGAAATTCTGACGCAAGCTGTGCCGCAAGGGTTTTGTTATGTGAAATCACGAGCGCTGGCTTGTTCACGCGGGCAATCACATTTGCCATGGTAAATGTTTTGCCGGAGCCGGTAACCCCCAAAAGTGTTTGGTGTTTTTTGCCTAGCTTAAGGCCTTGAACAAGCTGTTCAATTGCGCGGGGCTGGTCCCCGGTTGGCTGAAACGGCGCTTTCAGCTGAAAGGGCATAGCAAAGGTTTTATTTCATGAATAAATGCGCACTTCATACTATACGTTTTTGCCGCGCTTTACAAACTCGCGTTGATTTGTTATAAAGCTATGTTGTTTTTATTTTTATATAAGCATTATTTATGAGTGAATTTTATAAGCCTGTGCGTGGGGAAAACTCTCCTGAAGCACAAGAAGTGCGTATTAAGGAGATTTGCACCCAGCTCACAGCTTTTTTAGCGAACAGCGAAGTATTTAAACGCCGAAATTTATTAAGCGCGGAGAGCCTAGATGCTATGCAGGATTGTGTAAATTTAATTTTTGAATCATTGGAACATGTTGATGAGAGCGGGAGGCGCAAAATTTTCAAACATTTTAATAAGCTTAAAGCGGAAGCAAGGAAAAAAGGCTTTAGAATTAAGCCTGACACTCCAGTTATAATGCTAGAGGTTGCTCTGAAACAGCAGTGTGATCCGGAGGATTATAGCAAGGATTCGTGGGCTGGGTATAATAAAGCTATGGAAAATCGGCTGAACCCTATTAAGCCAAGCGCTAAGAAGTAATGCTTAAAACGCGGGTGAGCAAGAAGTTACGAGGTGCGTGGTGATGGCGGGATACGTAACGGTGGTGTGTCTACTTTGTGGAAAAACGCCCATCAATAAACTCAAGGAACCGAGACCATTGTTGCATGAGCGTATATAGGTTTAAAAGATTGTTACAATGAGGCTGTCCTGCAAGTGTTTCTATGTTTTGCTCCTCGCATGCCTCTATCAAGCGATGATATTTTTTTTCTACTTCGCACGCAAAATTTTCGTCGCCACATTCTTCATATTCTGCATACTCAACATAGATTCTCATTTCTAATGCCAACAACAGTAATCGTGCTATTGGATCCGTTACATTGTCCATGATTTGTTGAATTGATGGAGAAATTTGTTTTATCGTTTTATTGTCTACTGCTTTTTGAATTGTACTAAGTGTTGTGGGTTCTATCTTATCTTTTTCATTTTCCGGCAGTGTGGCAAGAAAATTTTCCAGCAAGGCTTGTATCGTTGGTATATTTTCTGCCGCCGCAGGCGTTTCTTCTAAACCTAGTTTGGTTGTGTCTGCTGTATCCATAGTTGTGGGTGTATTGGAAATTATATGTTTATGCAGGCAAACAGACCAGTTAACCACAACAGTGCGGTAGTTGTCAAATTTTGCAAAACATTATTTGCGTTTTAAGGGGTATTTGGTATGGTGAGAATATGATTGCCTATCTTTCAGGAACCGTAAAATACAAAGAAGAGAGCGCTGTGATTTTAGATGTCAGCGGTGTTGGGTATGAAGTGCGGATGTGCGGGGCCAATATCGTACAATTTCGTATCGGGGATGACGTGGAGCTTTTTATCCATTTTCAGGTGAGCGAAAAA
>CAZHCQ010000097.1:0-5606 GCA_964531415.1 uncultured Gammaproteobacteria bacterium | reverse complement strand
ACACTACATTGGCTACGTGGACGAGGCAGATAAGCACGCGCTCTACCAGATGGCATCTTGTTTTGTGTTTCCAAGCATATACGAAGGGTTTGGAATGCCTGTTCTTGAAGCAATGCAGGCAGGGATTCCGGTGATTACGTCCTCTCATTCTTCCTTGAAAGAACTTGCGCAGGATGCGGCTTTGCTTGTGAATCCCTATAACCTTGAAGAACTCTGCTCTGCTCTTCTTGCCATGATCTCTGATGCCCAGCTTCGCGAGCATTTTATTCGCAAAGGGCGCGAGCGGGCAAAGGACTTTCTCTGGAGTGATGCCGCAGACAAGCTTTTACAACTTTTCTCTTTATAATTATATGAAGATAGGAATTGATGCGCGTTTGTACGGGCCCAAGCATAGAGGCATTGGGCGCTATATATTCAAACTCATAGAAAATCTTGAACAAATTGACTGGGGCAACCAGTATATTATTTTTTTAGAACAAGAAAATTTTGACGATTATTCTCCCGCAAACGAAAATTTTACCAAGGCGCAGTTGCCATACCGGTGGTATAGCATTAAAGAGCAAATTTTTCTCGCACGCGAATTAAAAAAGTATAACCTTGATTTCGTGCACTTTCCCAATTTTAATGTGCCTTTTTTCTTTCAACATCCCTTTATTGTTACCATTCACGATCTGGTGCTTGATCACTTTCCAGGGGAACGCGCAACCCAACTGCCAAAACCTTTTTATTACCTCAAGCTTCTTGCCTACCGCGACGTCATCAGGCACGCTATCAAGCGCGCAAAAACAGTTATTACCCCTTCAGAATTCACCTCGCGCGATATTCTCTCAAAATACAAAATTTCAGCCTCCCGCATACGAAGGGTATATCTTGGCGCACCGTACGCAAAAAAGGGCTTTGTAAAAGTACCGGAATACGTGCAAACCCGCTTTGGCATTAACCGCGACTATCTTTTATATGTCGGCGCCGCATATCCGCATAAAAATCTGGAAACTTTGATTTCAGCGTTTTCCCTCTTTCTTGAAAATACCAAAAAAGACTATCAGTTAGTACTCGCAAGCAAAAAAGACTTTTTTTACTCCCGGCTTGAAAAGGAAATAAAGGAAAAATATCCAAAGCACGTTTCCCGCCGTATTATCTTTACAGACTACGTTCTTGAAAAAGACATGCCCCAGCTATATGCGAATGCTCGTTTGTACATTTTTCCGTCGTTTTATGAGGGGTTTGGGCTCCCGCCTCTTGAAGCAATGGCGCACGGCGTTCCGGTGATTGCGTCAGATGTGCCGTGTTTAAAGGAAATTTTGGGAGACGCCGCAGTATATTTCTCGCCGGAGGACCCACAACAGCTTGCGCAAACCATTTCCGTACTGCTCCCGGACCACGATCGCCTGGAAGAAATGAAACAAAAAGGATTTACAAAAGTTGAGGAATATAGCTGGGAGGACTTTGCAAAAAATACCCTGCAGGTTTACAATGATGTAGAAGCTATGCTAGATTGTGCATAGTAATTGCTCACTGTGTCATTCTCGCGAAAGCGGGAATCTAGCCTAAAAAGTAACAATTCTGGATCCCCGCTTTCGCGGGGATGACACAAGACGTACGGAATGATGCCAAGGGGAATAAGGTATTTTGATGAGTATCTTTGCTACAGTGAGCAGTTACTGTGCATAGGATTGACAAAAAAAAAGATACGTTATATTCTTTCACCTTCACGCCTATCTTTTGTATTTCCGCATTATGGAAAAGAAAATCTATCTTGACAATAGTATTCTCAACCGGCCATTTGACGAACAGTCTAATATTAAAAATAGGGTAGAAAGAGAAACATTATTTTTAATTCTTAAAAAAATTGAACAAAAAGAACTCATTCTCGTACATTCAGCAATTATTGCCTACGAAAATTCTCTCAATCCCTTCCCCGAACGCAAAGAGTTTGTTGAAAAAGTAATGAAATTAGCGACTAGGTATCAAGATTATACCGATGAAATTAGCATACGTGCATCAGCACTCAAAAATGAATATAATATTACTTCATATGATGCCCGCCATATTGCGAGCGCAGAAATAGCGAAAATAGATTTTTTTATAACATGCGACTATCAACTTGTTAAAAAATACACGGGAGATCTCAAAGTTATTACTCCAATAATCTTTATAAAAAATTATGATGAGTACCCTTACGCAACAGACTAATACATCCCACTCCCTTCTGCAAGAAGCGTTTAGTGCAATTCTTGAAAAGTTGGGACCAGACAAGACAAGTCAAGTTTGGCATGTTTTAGTTGGTACCAATGCGGATTACTTAACTATCCGTCCAAAACTTTTTGAAGGAAAAGATGAACACATCCTTGACGAAGATATTGAAAAATTCAATATATAATTTGATGGCCCCATCGTCTAGAGGTTAGGACACATGGTTCTCAGCCATGGAACAGGGGTTCAATTCCCCTTGGGGCTACCAATGCTTTAAGGGTTCTCACCCAAAGGGTGACCAGCCTCTGGCTGGAATTCCACTTGGGGTTCTATTTTGCAAATGTCTTCTTGTACGACCTTGCTTTCTTCGCCATATCAAAACTTGAATCTTTTAACCAACCGAAAAACCTCTTATCACCATATGAGAGGGTTTTAAAATCTTGGCCCATCTCAATAAGAACATTCTTTTGTTTTAAGACATTTTCTAATTGATAACAGCAACGCTTCCATGCTTCTTTAAGCAACAAAGCATACACATTTGATTGCACTTCTATACCCCATTCGCCAACTTTTTGTATATCTCTCGGCATTGTTCCAATCAGCTTGGCGCCAAGCCTGCTATAAAAATTGATGCTTGGCTGATTCGGTATGTCAAATGCATATTCACGATTTTGAAAAATAGCTTTCTTGATAGTATAAATTTCCAGCAACGCATACGAAAAGTTATTGTTCAGTAAATCTAAAATAAGTAATGAATAAAGCACAGTAGAAATGCCTCTTCTCTGAAACTGTTTACAAACGATAGAATCCAAATAGCCTGCCACCGATGGAGTTGCATAAAGAGATGAACGAAATTTCTCTTGAAAATCTTGCGATGCACTATCATCTTGTTTCAACTGTCCGATCCCCAAACTTTTCATCAATTTCCTTTGCCACATTCGTGATAGAAAATTCTCATGGCGCATATTAAATGTCATCGGTGCATATTCATGAGCATCGGTATAGCAAGATGCACATGCAATCACTTTCTCTGTTTTGCCTTTTTCTTGATATGTTGCAACATAAAACTTATGCTTCTGATCAATCAACTTTTCTTCTAACCCTTCAATAGAATAATGAAAAATTCCACCGTTATTTTTAAAGCTATCTGGATGATTTGGATCGTTAAGTGACAGCTTGAGTTCAATATTTAATGGCGTTATGCCAACGTCAGCATAAACATTCATAATACCCACTAAATCCTCTTTGCCTGCACGCCTCACCACATACTGTAAAGTAGGGTCTTCATTTTTATTAAAATAATTTTTATGTATCATTGACATTACATACATACTATGCAAATTCTGTCAAAAAAGCAATGGGCCGACCATTTTTTATAAATTCTCACTTTGGTTTTACAAATTATTAATTATTACAATCAAACCACCCTTTTCGTATAACACATTGCGTGAACTAATAAAATAGAGTAATGTTATCAACGAAATATCAAAATTGAGTTTTTCAAAATTACTCTCTATGAGATCGGAAAAAAAATTTACAGCCCAAAAACTTAACAATTTTGTAAAAAAGAGCGATACCTATTGCAAACTCCAACAAGAGCATCTGGAACTCAAAAACACGCTTGAGCCATATCGCATTATGTTTGATAAAACGAATCAGGATTGGGTCTGGATATGGAGCTTTGATACAAAAGGAAAAATTTTATCCGTAAGTAAAAATTCAGAAAAAATTACAGGATTCACGCCAAAAGAAATAATCGGGAAAGACGAATTTCAATTAGATCTCATTCCAAAAGAATATTATAAATCTCTTCACATAGACTTTCTGAACCATATCCGCGGCTATACATCTCACAGATATCAAAAGCAATATTATCCAGTAATCAACAAAAAAACAGGAAAAATACGATTTTTTGAAGCAAATTCGGTTCCTTTAAAAAAAAATGGGGAAATAGTTGGCATGATCGCGATCGCCCATAATATCACACGGGCAAAGAAAGCCGAGGAGGATATTAAACAACTCAATCAAAATTTAGAAAATATTGTGCAGGAAAGAACCAAAGACCTCCTTGAAAGCAACAAACGCTTAAAGCAGGCGCTGGAGGA
This sequence comes from uncultured Gammaproteobacteria bacterium, assembly GCA_964531415.1. Lineage (GTDB taxonomy): Bacteria > Patescibacteriota > Patescibacteriia > UBA9629 > CAZHCQ01 > CAZHCQ01. The sequence continues at coordinate 1,308 of CAZHCQ010000097.1, read as the reverse complement.
TAAGGTTATTTTTTTTCAAAAAGCGTCGCACCAGCTAAGGACGCCGCTGACGATAATTAAAGGCAATCTTGAATTTGCGAGTACTGAACACAAGAAAGAACCGGAATTTGAGCTTATTAACTACGAAATCAACAAACTGGGGCATATTATTTCAGATTTCTCATATCTTGCAACAGACGACCATACAAAAAAAGAACACATGAGAAAAGAACCGGCGGACTGGAAAGAGCTTGTTGCCCATGTGTCCCGTGAGCTTGCTTATGAGAGCAAAGTATACGGCATAGAGGTTTCATATACAATTCATGCACGGCGCGTGTATCATGGCGAACCGTACTATCTTTCTAAACTCCTGCATCATCTTCTTTCAAATGCAATCAAATTCAGCACTGCGGGGTCGCACGTATCTCTCACAATCGCTGATACAAAACAAGGGGTTTCCATAACATGCGAAGATCAGGGCGTGGGCATTTCATCAATACATTTAAAGAAAATATTTGACAAATTTTACAAACTCCAATTTGATTCACACAAAACAAAGTATCAAGGAAGCGGCCTTGGGCTTTCCATTTGCAAATCCGTTGTTGATTTGCATGGCGGAAAAATTACTATAACAAGCAAACTCGGGAAGGGGACTGTAATAAAAGTGCTTCTTCCTGCGTTTTAAAAAAATATTTTTAAATAGATATAAATATTCTATCTTTAATGCGGGCGCGATGAATCTCGCCCCTACACATTATGAAAAAGAAAAAAATACTCATGCTGGGAACCGGGGGAACAATCACCGCTGAAATGATAAACGGGCTGTGGTACCCGGGCAAGTTTACCCCGCATGATCTGGTAAATTTTATTCCGGAAATCAAAGATATTGCAAAAATCAGCACAAAAAGCATTTATCGGATTGACTCCTCAAATATGCAACCTGCCTACTGGCTCACTCTCGCAAAGGCAATATACGAAAATGCAGGAAAGTACGACGGCATAGTAATAACGCACGGCACTGATACAATGCACTATAGCGCGTCAGCGCTTTCGTTTTTATTGCACAATGTGCCTATTCCGGTAGTTTTTACTGGCTCTCAAATTCCTCCTCATCAAACTGGAACAGACGTGCGCAGAAATTTATTTGACGCGGTCCGCGTTGCGGCTGAAACAGATATATGCGAAGTGGTGATTGTGTTTAGCGGAAAGATTTTACGGGGAAACAGGGCAAAAAAATTCAGGGAAGTTGAATTTGAGGCGTATGAAAGCGTTGGCATGCCCCCCCTTGGAATTATTGAACACGATATACGTTTAACCGGCGAGCATCTC
>CAZHCQ010000096.1:0-10019 GCA_964531415.1 uncultured Gammaproteobacteria bacterium | reverse complement strand
CCATCATTTAGAGGCAATCGGCTGGAGCGAACCAAAAATTGTGATGCGTTTTTGGGTGATTTCCGCGGTTTTTTCAGTTCTCGGCATTATCATCGCGCTGATTGACATGAAAATTTAAGAAGCATGAAAATTTTCATTGCTTCCAATGCGCATCTGTTTTTCTTGCTCATCTGCGATATACGCACTTAACTTTCCATCAAGAAAAGGCAAAGTTTCTCCCATCAAAGCTATGAATGCACTTTTGAGTTTCTCTGCATACTTCTCGTACTTTAACCTATCCTCATGCTCATGCATTAAAAAAGTATGTTTACCCTTGCCAAAAAGGATGTCTTTTAAACGCTCCAGCATGAAAAAATATTCTTTATAAATCTTTTTTCCTATTTGCGAATCTGGGGCTTCTTTCAATTCTGCATCTGATTCGGGAGAAATCCCTAAATGCTCGCAAAAATTTTTATAATACTCCTCAAAAGACCTGCTTATTATTTTTTGATCGCTATTATCATCCACGACTGCCCGAATCCACTGTGTGCGAGACTTTTTCAATCTTAACAATGAATCTACTGCTTGCATGGTTTCCGGAGAGAAATCTAACCTGAACCCTTGAGATGAAAAAACTGCTCTGAAGAAATTAAATTCATTCATCTTCGTAAAGCACAAGTTTCTAAAAAAATCAGATTGTGCGGTTAAATGTGAATAAACACTACACTCTAGCACAAATTTATTATTTGTCAAATTGCACCTTGATTTAATGCTTTGCTCGGCATAGTATAAGCAGATGAACAACTTTTGGGAACAGCTTAAAAAGCCGTTTTTGGCGCTTGCGCCAATGGCCGGGGTTACAGACCAGGCGTTTCGGCGAGTGTGCAAAGAATTTGGCGCGGACGTTATTTATACCGAGTTTGCCTCTTCGGAGGCGCTGGTACGCGACAGCCAAAAAACACGGGAAATAATTGCCTTTGACCCCTACGAACAGCCGGTCGTGTGCCAAATTTTTGGAAGCAACCCGGACACTTTTTTTCAATCGGTGAAAATTCTTGAAGAAATGGGCTTTGCCGGCGTTGATATTAATTTTGGATGCCCGGCCTACAAGATCGTAAAATGCGGTGGCGGAGTTTCTCTCATGCGCAATTTGAGCCTCTGTTTTGAATTAGTACAGGCCGCCTGCGAAGGATCAAAACTTCCGGTATCCGTGAAAATCAGATCTTCCATCAACCCAAAACCAAGCGGCCAAGAACAGATATTTGACTTAAGCAAAATAGAAAATGGCACCGGTACAAAACCGATTACCGCGCTTGATTTTATTCAAAAAATAAAGCCTCTGCCGATCAAAGCGATTATGCTTCATGCCCGCTCTTATGAGCGGCCGTTTGACGGAGAGCCAGACATTGAAATGGTGCAACAGGTACGGAAAATGTGGGATGGAGTACTCATCGTAAACGGCGGCATCACCACGCCAGATCATGCCTTGGCGCTCCTCAATGAAACAAAAGCAGACGGCATTGGCATTGCTCGCGGGGCATGGGGAAAACCGTGGATCTTTCAAGATATAAAAAGAGCGCTGAAAGGAGAGCCACACGACCCATCGTATGAAGATTTTGAACGCGTCAAAGAAGTGGTTCAAAACCACGCGAATTGTGCGTTTGCTTTAAAGGGCAATCACGGCATTACTGAAATGCGCAAACATTTGGGATGGTATATACGCGGGCATAAAAATGCTCAAAAACTGCGCGTAAAACTCATGACTGCACGCTCTTTAGACGAGATCTCTGCAATTTTAAATTCTGTTGCTTTTTCACGGTAAAGTCCATCAAAACTGGAAGATGATCAGAAAAGGCGACGGGCAAAACTTCATACCTCGTTACTTCAATCTCTTTTGTGGTGAGAATATAATCAAGCACTTTTTCAGGCTTATATGAAGGGAAGGTTGGATCGCTTTTCAGCGTTGGGCCGCGCACCAAATCTGTTCGTGCAATCAGCCCATGCAACTCGCCGTGACCGTCAAAAGTATTCATATCGCCCATCACGATCATCGGCGAGTGCACGCCTTTCAGAATAACCGCAAGTTCTTCAAACTGTTTTTTTCTGATGCCCTTTCCAAGCGCAAGATGTACAACAAACAGAGTTACCTTATGCGGACAATTAAAAGACGCTTGTATGACCAAACGCTTCACCCCATGAGAAAGCCAATGGTACTTCACGTCATACAGATCGTACCGTGCAATCAGCGCGTTCGTTTGAAATTTAAAGATGGGGAGCTTGGAGAGCACCCCCATCACAGAATGCGGATCATACTTGCACACCTCAATAATGCCCTTATAATTCAGCTTTTGTGAAAAACTTTTTGCCTCGCTCTTTCTGCGCGCGCGAATGGAACCGCTGTCAACTTCTAAAAGCCCTAAAATGTCGGGCTGATATTCCACGAGCACATCAATAATGCCCGAGTCTATTTTCGGAGAAGGAAAGATATTTCGCCACACTTTGCTATAGCCTAAGATGCTTCCGTCCATCCCGGTGGTGTAGGCGACGTTATAGGAAATGACTCGTGGCATGTTATTTTTTTTCCTCTTTGTTAAACACGACAAGCAAAGGGCTTGCGAGAAAAATTGAAGAATATGTTCCGATGATAATGCCTATAATCAGCGCGAGCATAAAATAGCGGATTGTTACTCCTCCAAAAGCGTACACGGAAATAAGCACGAATAAAGTAGTAAGAGAGGTATTTAAAGAACGCGTCATGGTTTGGTTTAAGCTCTGGTTCACGGTTTCCTCAAAACCGTGAACCCCGCGATGCACTACGTTTTCACGAATGCGGTCAAAAACCACTATGGTGTCATTCACGGAATATCCCGAAACAGTGAGAATTGCCGCAACAAAGCCAATGTCAAGCTCTACGTTCAAAAAATGTCCAAGCACCGAAAAGACGCCAAGAGTAATGCCAACATCGTGCACAAGCGCAAGAACCGCAATGATCCCATACTGCCATGAAGGAACTGGCTTTGCCACTTTCCAAAACGTCCATGTAATATAAATGATAATAGCCACAATAACGACAACAATCGCGATCACACTCTTTTCTTTGAGTTCTTTGCCAATTACAGGACCTATGGAATCAAAACGCAATTCCTCAACCGCACGAAACTCTTTCTTTTCAGTTCCTTCGTTTCCCGCGGCAAGCTTTTCCAGATTCTGCACTATTTTCTGATGCGTTTCTTCTGAAACTGTAGCAAATCGCAATAAGAAAACATTATTATCCGAAGCCTGGATATTCAATGAATCCAATTTCAGATCTTCTAAAGAAGACCTGATTTGCGAAACTTCAAAGGCATCTTCCCTATTAAATTTAATTTCCATCAAAGACCCGCCGGTAAAATCAATCCCGAGCTTTAACCCCCAAAACGCAATGATTAATACTGATGCCAAAAACATCGTAGAGGAAAGGATAAAAAATATTTTGCTATGCTTAATTATTTTCATATGCTTTTTACTTCATGCCCCAAAGCCACCTGCTCTTTTTTGTTGATTGTACGACTACTTTTAAAAATACTCTCGTTACAGAAATTGCAGAAAACATACTGACGAGAATTCCAATGCTTAACGTGATTGCAAACCCTTTAATTAAGCCCGTGCCGAGCCAAATCAAAACAAATGCAGTAATTAAACTTGAAACATTAGAATCCCTTATAGAACTCCATGCGCGAGAAAAGCCTTCGTCAATGGCAGAGCCAAGCGGCTTTCCATTTCTCACTTCTTCCTTAATGCGTTCAAAAATCAAAACATTCGCATCCACGGCAATGCCGATTGAAAAAATAAACCCCGCAATGCCGGAAAGGGTCATCACCACGGGAATCAGCTTAAACAGAGCGAGCATAATCATCCCGTAAAGCCCAAGTGCAATAACCGCGAGAATACCGGGCAAGCGGTAATATAAAATCATAAAAAACGCCACAAATAAAAACCCAATCAGCCCGGCTAAGAAGCTCTTTTCTATAGAAATTTTGCCTAGGCTCGCTCCAACCTTTTGCTGGCTCACGAGCGACACTGGTACTGGGAGCGCCCCGGAATTCAGCCGTTTTGCAAGAAGTTCTGCTTCCCCTAAAGTAAATGTTCCCGTAATAACTGCTTGGCCGCCGGTAATTTTTTGTTGCACACGAGGTGCGCTTAACACTTCTCCGTCAAGAAAAATGGCAATCGGTTTATCTACATTGCGTGCCGTAAGCTGTTCAAATAAGTCTGCCCCTTCGGTATTAAACTGCAAAGAAATCTGCGGTGCGTTTGAGGATTGCTGAAACTGTACGCTTGCGCGTTTTAATTGTTTTCCGGAAAGCTCTGTATTCTTCCACGGGTCATAAGGCGGAATTTCTGGCTCAAGCGACTGTGTGATAAGCAATATATGCCTGCCTTGCACTTCTTTTTCTTCCGCGGGTTCTCCCTCTTTATTCGTTACATCTTCAACTTTTAACTTACCTCCGCCTTTTGTTTCTATATCAAGGGAAGATGCGTCCACCTTTGAGGCCGATCGTGAAGCAACCCTGCGAATAATGTGATATCCAAACTGCGTTTGAACAAATTCCGGGTATGTTTCACCATCTTTCAGCTTCTCAAACAAAATGTCTTCAAATTCCGGCACAAAGCTCCCTTTTTTATGAAAACCCAAGTCCCCTCCAGCCTGTTTGCCGTCTGCCGCCTTATTGCCTGGATCTTCAGAAAATTCATCAGCAAGCTTTGCAAATCCCGCATCATCAAGATTCACTGCCTTCTTCAAAATTTCTTCAGCCCGTTCTTTTGCCGCCTCATTAAACACCTCCCGTTTTGCCTTCTCTTGCACGCTCAAGGGAATAGGCGACGGTTGCTCTCCTTGCTCTTTAAATTCAAGAACCGGTGTTTCTCCGATGCGTTTAATAGCCTCGGTAATGTCGGTTACGCCCGGAAGTTCAACAATAATGCGATAGCTCTCCCCGTTCACGTTTGTTTGGACAACCGGCTCGCCAATGCCAAACGCATTGACCCTGCGTTCAATAACATCGCGCGTGCCTTCAATCGCAAGCTCTCTATCTCCAGCCGGAATATGTGCAACATCAGCCTGATAGACCAAATGCGCGCCGCCGGCAAGATCAAGCCCTAAATGGAGCTTTACTTCTTTGCGAATCCAGTTTGGCCCTTTTGGATAGCTCAACAAAACCGCAAAAAAAGCTAAAATCAAAATGCCCACAAACTTACGATACGCTTTCTTGGCATCCGTTTGGGAAAAAATAAATTTTACTATTTTTGTCAAGAATATCACAAACATTTCCTAAGAAATACAAAACAAGACTTATTGTAGCAGAAATTTATTGATATGCAAGCAGAAGATATGCGTTTGTTGTGATTATTTTTTATACAATTGCGCGTGCGTACCCATTGCCACAAAAATAATTTTCTCGTTCTCTCGGTAGATTGCTCTCCAGTCGCCAGTAATGTTAATGCTAAAATGTCCTGCGTATTTTCCGGTTAGTGCATGGTTGCGTAGCGTTGGATTATAACGATCTGCAATAAACATTTCAAGCCTGTTGTCAAACGCTTGCCGTATTTTCTTTGGAGTTTTTGCGCGGTGTTTTTCAAACTTCTTTGAAAATTTAATCAGCATATTTTTTCTCATTCTTGCGCAAGTAGGCAATCGCGTCTTTTGCATTGTCAAAGGCAGGTGAAACGCGCCCCGCTTTAATATCTTCGTCCGCTTCCGCCAACTCCTTGATAAGCCAGTCGCTTGGCTCTTCATCTCCATAAGGATCAAGTTTTTTGCTGAGAGTTTTTAACTGCAGTGCGCTGTTGAGCAAGATATTCATCATTGCTGATAACCCCACGCCAAAACTATCAGCAAATTTTTGTGCGTTTTTTTTTGTTTCCAGCTTGGTTTTAAAGGTAATTGTAGTTGTTTTCATATAAATAATAGCGTTTAAACGATATTCAATGTTCTTCATTCTAGTGCATCACGTGAATGTCTGTCAATTAAACATCCCCTCAAAAAGAAAGAAAGCCCTGCAATGATGTTGTTAAAGCGGCAGGAATCTTGTGTCATGCAAACTGTGCAGGACTTTCCTTCCGCCCTTCATCATTGAGGGCTTGCCATCCGCTTTAACTCCCCAAGGGAGTCGGGGGGGATGTTCCCCTGTTTGAGCAGCTGGGCCGCCAATGCCTGCTGTGCCTGCGGGGAGTATCTCAGCTCGCGAAGTGCCGGCAGGATGATATCCGTAATCGATCCTGCCTCATCCTCTTTGCCGGGGATCCCTCTTAGAACGACGCGGAGTTCGGCCTGCTCCGCGAAATCCGTACTTCCCTGGAGGCGAGACGCCTCCAAATGGAGCTCGAGGAGAGCTATTCTCTCCTCGAGCCTTGCCACCACTGACATCTGAAAACTGAGTAATGTCGCCATGACTCCAATGCCGTACTGTCATTGCGAGGAGTCCCGCAACGCGGGGCGACGAAGCAATCCCTTATTATTAAAGCCAAAAAATAGATTGCTATGGGGCGCGATAAATCGCGCCCCTACCAATAGGCAAAACGTCTCAAAAAAAAGCAGGACGCCCCTACAATCCCCTTTTTGCTCTTCGCACACGCTCAATAAGATAGGTTATATAATACCGCGGGCTTAACACCAAATCCTGCGCGTGGAGGTAATCTTCGCAAAAGCCGCCGAAACCTTTTTTAAAATGCGAAAGTCCGGCCCATGGGTGGCTACGCGGTTTGTTGTCTCCCGCAATGCCCCAAAAATTATAAAAATTACAGCCGCGCCGCTTTGCCTCGCGTATTGCCGACCACTGCACTACATGCGCCCCGGAAATTGCAGGGTGCCTTCTTGTTGAAGCGCCATGGTGATAAAACGCGGAATTTTTTGTAAAAATAATCATCGCCCCGGCAATCACCTCCCCTTTATAAGATGCAAAAACAAAAATGGCGTTGTTCACATTCTGAAATGCCTCAAACTCTGCCGCAATGTATTTTTTGGAAAAAGCGGTAAATTCTTGCCGCGCGACTGTTTCCTGATATATATTCCAAAAACGGTCTATATCCCCAATGTCATGGCTCAATGTTACGCTCACGCCGTCCTTTTGAGCTTTCTTGATTGCATACCGCGCATCTTTGCGCATATTCTTTAAAAGCTCCTCTTCGCTTGGCGTAAGGTCAAGCATCCATCCGCGTTCTGAATGCATGTGAATTGGCGCATTGCGAAAACAATGCGCTTTAAAAAGCGCCCGCTCTGCAGGCGCGTCAAGAGCAAGAGGGCTTATACGGACAAACGAAACGCGCTCGCGCTTTGCAAGCGCGCGAATATAAGCGACAATGGCCTGAAAGTGATCATGGTTCTTCCAATCAATAAGCGGCCCATGAGGACAAAATAAAAACGTCCCGCGCCGCGCGCACACTTTTATAATAAGCGCAACGCCCAAAAGTGCACCCTGTTCATAGATGCCAACGCGAAACACCGCATCGCCAACCGATGTATTGAACTCTCCCCATTCCCAAGAATGCAAAAAAGTATGCGGCGCATAGCTTTCTATAAAATCCTCCCATAGTGTCCGCGAAATAATTGGCGTGATGGTGATACTCATGGCTTTTATCATAGCTCAATATGTTTACGCAAAAAAGCGCAGATGCGCTCGGCTGATTCTCTGCTGATGCCGATATGCGTTGGAAGATTAAACGATTCCAGCGCAACTTTTTCCGCAACTTTGCACGAGGTTGGCTCATAGCCAAATGTTTTGTAATTAACCCCGCGCGGAGCAATAGCCGCATCGTACCAATCCCCCAAAATGATCCTCTCGGTTTTTGCTTTACGCACAATTTCATCGCGCTTTGCTGATGTAAGCGTATAACGCAAATACAGATGATCCTCTCTTGTTTTTTTGCTCAATTCCTTATCGTATAACTGGGCTATTTCTCTCCGGTGCGCGTTGTGCCGTGCAAGCTTTTGAAACTGATTGATCGCCAAAAGCGCGAGCGCATTCGGCATTTTTTTTACGAGAAACTCCGGTTTGCCTCCCTGTTTTTCTTCCCTTACAACCGCTTTTGAAAGCACGTTCAGGCGTTTTGCAACTGCAAGGAGAATTTTCCCAAGCGACGCTCTGTTATAGAGCACTTTTGCCGCGGAAGTAACAAGCGGATGCACAATCTGTTGCAGAACAAAAAACGCACTCGCCTCTTCAGTTTTAAGCACAATATCACGCATCTTTGCTCTTTCCTGCTCGCTGTGAAGTACCGCGACTCCCCCAAACACGGACGAGATCACTTTATCCCTCCCGAAGCTGAAAAAACTCGCGTCTCCAGATGTGCCAACATGCTTCCCGTGGTACTGTGCGCCCATGGCGTGGGCACAGTCCTCAATTACCATAAGCCCGTTATGTTTTGCAATGGCAATAAGCGGTTCAATATCCGCCGGCAGGCCAAAGGTATGCTGAATAATCAATATTTTGCTCTTTGCAGAAATTTTCTTTTGAAGATCATCAGGGGACATATTACATGTGTCTGCCTGAATATCAACGTACACTGGCCTTGCCCCAACCCAAAGCACCGGCTCCGGCACCGCAACGCACGTATATGCCTGCAAAAGCACTTCATCGCCTTTTTGAATGCCCAGTGCCCGTAAAAGAGCGTAGAGCGCGCCGCGCCCGCTTGCAAATGCAAAAACGCTTTCATGGGCCGCCGGAAGCCATGCTGAAAAATCGCGCTCCAAGGTGTGCCGCGCCTCTCCCCTCACCCACTGCCAAGGACGTACAAGCAAACGCGCTGAAAGCGCAAGATCATCTTTTTCCACATTCGGAGAAAGCGCGGTAAAAATCGTTTTGCTCATAGCACTCTTCGCGTTAAAAATTCGTGCTTTACATCAACCGAGCCATCATCGGCTTCGGGAAAATGCATAATCGGGTTTTGCAAAATATCCACTTTTACTGTTTTACCGCCAATTTCAATATCAAAATCGCATCCGCGGGAAAGCGCTATTCGATCGCTTCCCGCAAACCCAAAACCGCCGCGCTTGCTCGTTCTTCCGCAGTTTCGTAATTGCTCAACCGACGGATCAGCACTTATCCATGCGCCATTTGGAAGGAGCGCTTCTGCCCACGCGTGCATGGCATTTTTTTCATAGCCGGCCCAAAAGCCGGATACAATGCGCGCCGGTATGCCTTGTGCAATACACAAACTCGCAAAGAGCGCGGCAAAACCGCCGCAATCAACAGCGGATTTTTCCAACGCATCTTCGCACGAGTACAGCCTTTGAATCGGGTTGCCGTATGCAAGCGTGTTCACAAGATACTCATGAATATGTTGTGCAATCTTGCACGGAGATTTTTCTGTTTTGGCAATGCGTTCAACAAGTTCCAGCACCTTTGGGTTCTTTGCAGAAATAAAGCGATTGCTTTCTGTATACAGCGCGTAACGAGCGTCTTTCGTATATTCATTAGCCAAGCTCTTCTGTTCACCTTTTTTTATCTTCGGAAAACACTCAACAACGCACTGTGCATATATCTCGGTAGATTTTTGGGGGGGCAGTGTGAGGCTCCACACCGCGTACATGTTCCCAAACTTTGGCTCAACTTTCACCTCTGCCTTATGCGGAGCGAGCACAAAGGATTTTGCGCCAATTGGAAGCGGGAGCGCAACGGTAAGTTGGATGATCTCGTTTGCCTTATTTTCTAAAAAAACGCGGTATACTGCCTCGTATGTTTGGGCAAAACATGAAAAATCCGCCCGCAGTGCGTGCTTAAACTCAACAAAAAAACTCTTGAAAGTTCTCATGCTTTATACAGTACACGCGATTCCCCGCGCTGTAAACGGCGCATTTCACCGTTGCTCTCCGCTTGACATCCTACAAAATTATGGGCGCATTTATTTGACAAAACAAAAAAGATACACAACGTATTTATTTACGAAGAATGTAAAGGCTTATCAACCGAAGAGGCTAAAGCCATGGTCAGGAATGGGTGGAGAATGGGGTGGATCTAAGTGCCATGAGCTTGGAAATAATTCATCAAGCTGATTTTTTTGAT
>CAZHCQ010000095.1:0-8287 GCA_964531415.1 uncultured Gammaproteobacteria bacterium | reverse complement strand
CATTTTTCTCTACCTCCTGTTCATCAAAACCTTGCTCCTGATTCCACGTATTTCTTACTCCCTCAAAAAAGGTTTCAATTACAGTGCGAGTAGCTTTCACCATTATACTCCATTCTGTACTCGTAATAGGAGCTTTCCGTCCACATACTACAAATTCTGTAATATTTTTTAAAATAGCGTTTAGAATAAAATATCTCCCCCAAGAATTACTTTCCACAGCATTTCTTGAATTTTTTCCCGCTCCCGCAAGAGCACGGATCATTGCGGCCTATTTTTTTGCCCGATACATCGCGAGGGGTTGTATGCGCAAGAGGCGCGTTTTCCTCACTGCCCTTTTCAGCAGAGCTGTAAGCGACCTCTCTTTGGCGTAAAGCTGATTTTGCCTTTGCAATGAGCGGAGCTTCGTTTCCCTGCGGATCCGAAGAAGTAGCCGCTTTCATGCTGTCTGCTATCTTGAAAATTGCCGTAAGCGCTTTTTCCCTGATCTCTTCCCGCAAGGAATCATACGCGCGAAATGCGCTCCGCTTATATTCAACCAGAGGATCTCTTTGCCCGTAGCCCTGAAGGCCAATGCCGGTTCTGATATTGTCAAGCGTGTCTATATGGTCCATCCACAGCATGTCAAACACCCGCAGAAGCATCATTCGTTCAATGTGTGCGAACCGTTCTTTTCCGCCAAGAAGTTCTGTAATTGCTGTATAGTCCGCGTGAATTCTCTGGTTCAATTTTTCCATGAGAAACTCTCTGCGCTTTGCGCGCTCAACTGCGCTTAAATCATCCATAAAGCCCAGATCATGCTCCGGAATGTTAAAGAGTGCGCCAATATGTTCCTTAATTCCCCTGATATTCCACGTTTCATCATCTTCATCAGGGGTATGTAATGCCACGCTGAATGTGACTTCTTCTTCAATCATGCGCGCCACCTCGCTTCGCGCATGTTCGCCTTCTATACCCGCACCTTCAAGCGAGTGCAAAATCTCAACTCGTTTTTTATACATCACCTCTCGTTGCTTATTAATTACGTCGTCGTATTCTACAAGATGCTTGCGTAAATCAAAGTTATGCCCCTCTACTTTTTTCTGTGCAGATTCTATAGATCTGCTGATAAGCTTATTGGTGATCGGCGTGTCGTCCGGCAAGCCCATGCGGTCCATCATATTTTTCAACCGATCAGATCCGAACACGCGCATTAACTCGTCCTCAAGCGATATATAAAAACGCGAAAATCCCGGGTCCCCCTGCCTTCCGCTCCGTCCGCGAAGCTGGTTATCAATCCTTCTGGATTCGTGCCGCTCGGTGCCGATTACCGCAAGCCCGCCCAAAGCCTTCACTTCTTCATACAATTCTTTGTGCAGGGGCGCGCCGCCTAAGATAATATCAACGCCGCGGCCCGCCATGTTCGTTGCAAGCGTTACAGCACCCTTTCTTCCAGCCTGCGCGATAATCTCGGCCTCGCGCTCATGCTGTTTTGCATTCAGCAGTTCAAACGCAACGCCGTTTTTCGAAAGTAACGCCGCAAGCTGTTCATTCTTTGCTATTGAAATTGTTCCCACTAATACGGGCTGGCCCAATCTCTGGAGCTCTTTCACATCCTCAACCACTGCCTCCAGTTTTGCCTTTTCTGTTTTATAAATCACATCAGAAGAATCTGTGCGAATCATGGGGCGGTTCGTTGGCACTTCAACCACGTCAAGATTATAAATTTTATGAAACTCTTCGGCTTCTGTTGCGGCTGTACCTGTCATGCCTGCTAGTTTGCGGTACATTCTAAAATAATTCTGAATGGTGATTGTCGCAAGGGTTTTGCTCTCTTGCTGAACTTCCACGCCTTCTTTTGCTTCTATTGCCTGGTGCAGTCCCTGTGAATACCGCCTGCCGTGCATCAAGCGCCCGGTAAATTCATCAACAATGATAATTTCGCCGTCTTTTACCGTGTAATCTTTATCCCGCTTATAGAGCGCAAACGCCTTGAGCGACTGCTCAATATGGTGCGCCAAAGTTACATCTTCGGTATACATGTTCTCCACGCCGAGCAAAGTTTCCATTTTCTTGATGCCCTGATCCGTGAGCGTTACGGCATGGCGTTTTTCATCAATAGTATACTCCTCGCTTTCCCGCAAAGTCGGCACAAGCGAGGCAAACCGCTTGTAATATTCGCTTGAACTCGTGTCTGGAGAAGAGATAATAAGCGGCGTACGGGCTTCGTCAATTAAGATGCTGTCTACTTCATCAATGATTGCAAAATTCAGCGCGCGCTGGCTTATGTCTTCAAGAGAAACCGCCATGTTATCGCGAAGGTAATCAAAACCAAATTCGCTGTTCGTTCCATATGTAATGTCCGCGGCATAGGCTGATTTTCGCGAACACTGTTTTAAGTGTGTAACATCTACTTTAAACGCCCGTTCCTCATCGCCTTCCGGCTTTAAATCTTCTTCTGCGGTGGAATCGTACTCAAACGCCACATTCTGCGCCTGAATGCAGGCAACCTTCATGCCTAAAAAATGAAAAATTTGCCCCATCCATGAAGCGTCGCGCCGCGCGAGATAGTCGTTCACCGTAACAACATGCACACCCGCTCCGGCAAGCGCGTTTAAATAAATCGCCATTGTGGAAGTGAGTGTTTTCCCTTCGCCAGTCTTCATTTCAGCGATTTTCCCTGATGCAGTGCGCCCGCGCCTACAATTTGAACATCATAAGGCCTCTGCGAAAGCACCCGCTTGCCCGCTTCCCTCACCACTGCAAACGCCTCCGGAAGAATTGTTTTCATCTGTTTTTCAATCTCTTCCCAATTTTGTTCATTCGCGTTTGCGGCTGTAATCTTCGCTTTGAGCTTTGCGGTCATGCCGGCAAGATCTTCATCAGACAACGCGGCATACCGGTCCTCAAGCGCATTAATAGCTGAAACATAACCATGCAACTCTTCCAAAACTTTTTTGTTTGGATCGCCTAAAATAAAACGAACTACTGTATCTGCCAAAGCCATAAAAATGATGATAATTATTCTGTGTCCTGTGCAGGCAACCGTTTTTGATCCTTTCTCTTTTTGTTTTCTTCAGAAACCTTTGCCTTGAGAATCTTTTCCACAGAACCAAGCGCTAAAAGCAGTGTTTCCCCTGTTTTAATTCCGCGAATAATTTTGCGCGGTATATGCACGTTGCATTCAACCCGAAACACTTCGCCTTTTTTATGGTGCCTGTCTCTGACAATATCAACGTGAATGCCGATAAGATTTTTAAAATATTTACCGAGTTTACTTGTTTGCGCCTCAATTTGCTCCCTTAAACTGGCTGGAATCTTAAAATTTCTGGTGTGAATTTGAATGTTCATAGAAATTGGGTTAAAGCTCTCATCAAAATGATGATAGCACTTCACCCATTGTACCCCCACTTGTATATCTTGTAAAATTGTGTTATGTTTTGGTGTTTTATTATTAATATTGTTAAAAATATGAATTTTGAAGATATTGCAATCAAACCAATAATAGAGGAGGATGAAAAGAGTGAGGATGGACCCATATCATCTCGAAGGGATTTTCTTAAAAAGGCACCATATACTGTAGCAGGTATAGACGCAGTAATACAAACTGGAGCTAAAGCTCTGGCTACTAGCGCCACAGCAATGTTTCTCGCCGCGTGTGAAAGCCCAGAAGAACGGCTCAAGCGTATCATACAAGATATTAAAAACAGTAACCCAACTATACGCATAAAAGCAATCAGAGAATTCTCTGCAATGAATCTTAAAGAAATGAATTCTCTAGACATACTTCCCGCAATTCCAGCCTTACTTGAAGCAGTAAAAGATCAAAATCAAGTTGTACAATCATATGCGAGTGAAACACTCCAAAAACTCGTCCTTACCGTAGGGGTTAATGAGGACATCGCGCAAGGCGTTCCATCGCTTATAGAAATCGCGGGAGATTCAAATCCACCCTCGCTTTTTCGCGGAAATGTTATCAGACTTCTTGAAGATATTGCAAAACAAGTAGATTATCAAGAATTCGCTGGCCTTAGAGAGGATATCATCATTGCCTTTGTGGTTACGCTTTTCAATGATTCTCATCAAAGTGTTGCCGAGCAGGCAACGGAAACAGTCCGTAAGCTTTGTGCAATGTACCAAGGCTGGTATCTGATAGATTTTGATGAAGAGGCTGTAAGTATTTTGAAAAAATTGCTTCTTGAACACCCAAACAATATAGTTCGAATGAACATTGCCTACATACTCGGTAAGACTAACAGAATAGAAACTTTTCCAGAGCTTGTAAAGGCACTCAAAGATTCTTCTTTAGCTGTGCGACAAGAAGCCTCTCGATCGCTTCTACTCCTTGCACAGGGCTTTAAAGTGAATTTTCTTTGGACTACTTTACCGCTCGATGTAATGGCTGACCTTACTGATGCCTTAAACGCTTCAAAGGGCATTGTATATGAGAATCTTACAGAAGTGTTAAAAATATTAAAGCGCAATCCCTCCGTACACAGACCTTTAAAGTGAATTTTCTCATCGGTTGGTTCAGGTTACAAACCTGAACCAACCCCGGATATTGCTATTTTCTTGACTGGATTCCCCGCCCGCTAGCTTGCGCGAGCAAGCGGGCAGGCCGCTTTCGCGGGAATGACAACGAGGAATTTGCCAAAGTTTAGCTATAACTAATTTTGATCAATAATCCTCCAACACCGCCTTGATTCGGCGGACGCCGGCGGAAACCGCTTCTTCCTTGATAATTTTAAACGCCCCGCTTTCCCCAAGCTCGGACGTGTTTTTCACATGCGGGCCACCGCACACTTCTTTTGAATACTCTCCTACAGAATACACGCTTATCCGATCGTTATATTTGTGTTCAAACAGCCCGATCGCGCCGCTTTTTCGCGACTCCTCAACGCTCATTTCCAAAACATCAATCGGCAAACTTTCAAAAATTTTTTGGTTCACAAGAGCCTCAACCCGCGCTTTTTGATCATCTGTCATTTTTTCCGGATGGGAAAAATCAAACCTTAACCGCTTTTCAGTAATATTACTCCCCTTCTGCGCAACATGGCCCCCTAACACGTCCCTTAGCGCCTGATGGAGCAAGTGCGTTGCGGTGTGCAACCGAGTGGTTGCTGTTGAATGGTCAGCAAGCCCGCCGGAAAATTTCCCTTCTGCGCCTTGACGCGAAAGCCCCTGATGCTTTTCAAATTCGTTTTTAAATTCCTGTTCATCAATATACATTCCCTGCGATGAAAGCTCTTCTTGAATCATTTCAAGCGGAAATCCAAAGCTTTGAAAAATAAAAAATGCTTTTGCGGAATCAACTTTCTGCCGTAAAGAACCCCCGCTTTGCGACGTTTCATTTTTGGTGAAAAGCTTTTTCAGCTCTTTTAAGCCCTTTTCAAGCGTTTTTTCAAACTTCTGCTCTTCTTTTGCAAGCTCTGCTAAAATTTTTTCTCTCTCCTTGCCTAATTCAGGGTACGCCGACTGCATCATCTCAATTACACTATTTCCTACTTCAGCCGTGATTGCACTATCCATCGGAACTTCCAAAAGCCGCGCCTGGCGCACGGCACGCCTGATTAAACGGCGCAATATATAACCCTGATCAACATTTGACGGGATAATGCCCCGGTGATCTCCAATAATAAACACCGCGGCGCGTGTGTGATCCGCGATAATCCGCATTGCCCGCATCTCTGCTTCAGGAGAAACGGCAGTTACCCCTTTGAGATCATTTATTTTTTGAAACAGCGGAATAAACAAATCCGTTTCATACACAGTGTGTAAGCCGTTTAACACAACAAGCGTGCGCTCAAGGCCGATGCCGGTATCAACATTTTTTTGCGGCATCTCGGCAAGATTGCCCGCGGAGTCCTTGTTGTATTGCATGAATACGTCGTTCCAAATTTCCATCCAGCGTTTATCGCTCGGGTCAAAATTTAGGGGCGGAGGCGCATCATTGGGAACCCAGTAAAACATTTCCGTATCCGGCCCGCACGGACCTGTTTTTCCGGCCGGCCCCCACCAGTTATCTTCTTTGCCCAAATACGCAATCCGTTCTTCAGCAATGCCCACGCTTTTCCAAATGCGCACTGATTCTTCGTCCTTTGGAATTGCCTCATCTCCGCGGTACACAGAAATTGCAAGGCGCGAAAGCGGCAGATTCAGCCACTTTTCCGAAGTTAAAAATTCAAAGCTCCACTCAATTGCCTCTTTTTTAAAATAACTTCCAAGCGACCAATTCCCGAGCATTTCAAAAAAAGTAAGATGCGTTGCATCCCCTACTTCGTCTATATCCACGGTTCTAATACACTTTTGCACGTCCGCGAGCATGGTTCCTTTCGGATGCTTTTCCCCCAACAAATACGGTACCAAAGGATGCATTCCGGAATTAATAAAAAGCGCTGTAGGGTCGTTTTCTGGAATCAGCGACGCGGAAGGAATAATTGCGTGGTTTTTGCTTAGAAAAAAGTCTAAAAACTTTTTGCGCAGTTCATGTGAGGTAATCATAGGCTCTTATAAAATAAATACCGCCTGTACTTTGCGTTAATAAACTCCTTGTCTATGAGAAATTTGGATAATAAGAATGACGAGATCGCCTTCTATTATTTCATAAATAATACGATACGGCCAAACTCGAAGTGACCACTGATCTTTGTACTTCCCTTTCAGTTTTTTGCCAATAAAAGGATTTATACCAAGCTGAATCAATGCAGATAAAACTCGTTTATAATAGCGTTTGTCAATATTTTTTAATCTTTTTTGAACCTTTTTGGGCACGATCACCTGATACTGCATATTTCTTTTTGGATTTATCTGAAATCGTATGATCTTCTTCTTTCAAAAGAGCATCAAGAGATATATAGTCCCCATTTTTGTACTCCTGTTGAGCTCGTGCTATATCGTTCTTTAACCCCGGCATCTCGCGTATAACATCCAATGTTTCCATCCACGATTCAAATTCGTCCGCAGACATCAATACCGCCTTGGACTTCCCATTATCAGTTAAAAAATAATACGCGCTTGTCTTTTCAACATCGTCTGCTATTTGAAATATTTTTTTTCTTGCTTCTGTAACGGAGATTGTATTTGTACTGTTCATATATGTACAGAGTAGCGTACATTTCAGAGGGTGTCAAAAACATGCTTTTATTCAAGGCTATTGTAATTGCAATTCTACCTCCTGCTTTGCCTCACGAAAAGACTTCCCAGTATTTTGTACTTTAAGTTCCAAAGCGTGCGTTATGTGAACGCCGTGTTCTTGGCAAGCTTTTTCAAGAGCGTGTTTATTAATACTCATACTCTCTAAAAGCCTGCCTAATATCCGAACTGACGGCAGTGCTTCTTCAACCGCGTCCATTACTGCGTATTTACTCCACTGCATGTCGCGGTTATAACCGATCAAATTGCCTGTGTTTATTGCAAGCACACTTTGCAATAACCCATACACCTGCCCTGCCTTTGCTTTGATCACTTCCAAAACGTCAGGGTTTTTCTTGTGCGGCATCATGGAAGAACCGGTGCAGAATTCATCAGGCAAAATAATATAGCCAAACTGCGGCATGCTCCATAAAATAAGCGTCTGTGCGATCTGCGAAAAATGCTTCATTAAGGACGAAATAGCAAACACGAGCGCGCTCTCGGCCTCGCCGCGGTTCGTTATTGAGTCTAAACTATTTGGCTCCGGCTCTTGAAACCCTAAAAGCTGTGCGCTATATGCCCGATCAATCGGAAAACTTGTGCCATATCCGGCGCTAGATCCAAGCGGGCATTTATTATAAAGCACAAGCCACTGCGAGAAACGCGCGCTGTCCCGCATTATGCTCTCTTTCCACGCGCCGCATACAACGACAAGGGTTGTAACCATTGCAGGCCGATGATGGGTAAACCCGGGCATACGCGTTGTGCTATGCTTTTTTGAGAGCTGGTGCAAAATTTGCGTGAACAGGCGCAAATCCTTTATGAACTTCTCCGCCTGATCTTTCATATACAAGCGCATCATCGTTGCGGACTGGTCGTTTCTGGATCTGGCGGTATGAAGTTTTCCGCCAACGGCGATGCCGCATTTTTGTATCACGTAATGCTCTATATTGGTATGAACATCTTCCAATGCGGGATCAAGCTTGAAATTTGCAAGATCAATAGTGTTCAAGGCTTTCAAAAGCATCGCCGCATCGCTTTTTGAAATAATTCCTTGCTTGCCAAGCATCTGAACATGCGCTTTGTTCACTTGCAAATCATAAAGCAAAAGCCGCTCATCATACGGCTTTTTTGCTTTCACATCCCAGCCTGACGTAAATTCTAAAATTTCTTGGGAAGG
>CAZHCQ010000094.1:0-2765 GCA_964531415.1 uncultured Gammaproteobacteria bacterium | reverse complement strand
GTAGTGCGGTTGATCTGCGCCCTTTGTGATATTTTTGCAACTGTGCTTTTTCCAAGTTCAAGCAGGGCCACATACACAGTGGCTTCTTTCTCGCTGAATCCAAGCTCTAAAAGAGCCGTGTTGAAATTTTCTTGTGATTTTGCCATCGTTTTTGAGTATATCTTAAACAAGAAAAAGTGTCAATATACTTCCACAAAAAATACAAATTCTTATAATTAGCTTATTAAAAGCCATTTTAAATACTCTTTTTTGAGGATAAATATTGACAAAATATTTTTTAATGCTATGCTTGCTTGTTTTTCACTGTGGTGAATTTATTTACATAGCTATTTAAAAAAATTATGCACTTCGAAACTTTTGGGCAAAATAAAGAGGGGTTTGAGAGCAACAATCAAGAACGCAAAGAAAGAGAAACATTTTCCATTGTGCTGGTTGATCTTCAGTATCCGTATGGAAAGAATAAAGTTTATTTAAGCGGTTCCTTGTGCGCCCTTGCGGCACGCCTTATTGCTATGGGGCACCGCGTGCGTATTGTTGATTTGAACATTGACAGCCTTGATGATCAGGAGCTTCAAGCTTATTTTAAAAACGCTGATATTATTGGCGTATCTGTGGTGGGAGCGCCGTATATTCCAGGAGCGATTAAGTTTGCCCATCAGATGAGTACCCTTGCGCCCAACGCAAAGCTCGCATTTGGCGGCCAAGTTATTAAGAGATTGGAGAAAAACCAATTTGAAAAGATTTTTGAGGGGACAGGCGCACTCCCCGTTCAGTATGATTTGGATTTAGCAAAGCTTCTTGAATGTAAGTTGCATGAGGTACAGGAACATGGTGCGTTCAATACTTCTTACCAGCCCGTATGGGATGGCATGGGAGATGAACGCTTAAAGGCATATTTGAAAACAGAGATGACGCTGGTTATTGGGCAAGGATGTGCTTATCAGTGCAACTTTTGCGCCGCGGACAAAGACGAAAAAGAACAGCATAGAGAAGTTGATCCGTTTGAATCAGATGTACGGTTTTTGGCTGAATCAGCAAAACAAATGGGTATAACAGAGCTTAAATTTTATGCGTCATCGCTTGATTTTTTTCAGCATCCGCAAACGGTTGTTCATCATTTGGAAGCATTGGCGAGGGTTCGGCAAGAAACAGGCATTGATATAAAAACGCGCTGTCTTTCCTGTTTAATCTCATTTGTGAACGCGAGTAAAAAAATTGAAGGTTTTGCTGATCTTTTGCAAAGAGCCGGGTTGTACTGCGTGGGGTTTGGCGTTGACGGGACAAAAGATGTGTGGGCGTCTCAAAACAAAAATCACAATAGAGAAGGCGATATACGCGCGTGCTTAGACGTATGCAAAAAGGTTGGAATCAATGCGGAGGTTCTTCTGGTTATGGGGTATTCTTCGGATAATGCGTATACTCTGCGAAAGCTTATTATGAATGCTCTTCAGTATATTCGGCGTTATCCATTTGTAGGAATACGCCCCTATGTGTGCAAGAGTTTTGTTCCCGGGAATAAAGGTTGGGATGAAGCTAAAAATCAGCCTGCAATACAAAAGTTGTTGGAAAATCCTGATTTATTTTATAACCTTGATTTTGCCGCACTCGCGTCTGAGCTTACAGATTCTCGCAGACTTCACCGTTTTATGACGAACACAACTTACATGATATTGCTTATGACGCGTTTTTTAAAGCGCTCTCCAAATTTTTTCTTTTTTCCTCAAGGAGGCAAAGGGATTGGCGCAAGAGTGGCCAAAACAATAAATTCGCTTTTGCCAACTACGGACTAACTGTCCCGTGCGAGTTAATTGAGTGCCCCAATTTGACACGCACGGTATAATGTCTGATAGATTTGCTTGTTTTATGGTATTTCCCTATGGGGATTGTGATTAAAGCAAAACAATGTCAATTGAAACATCTGAATTAGAAGCCTCTCATCAAGGGCTAGGCGAAAAGCTTTTTTACTGTGCTTTCCAGTATTTTTATATATTTCCCGTAAGAGATCCCGTCTATCGTTATACTGCCAATCCGAATGCGGGCAAGTTTTAAAACAGTATAGCTCAATGCCGCGCACATGTTTCGCACCTGGCGATTTTTGCCTTCATAAAGAATAAGAGAAAACGTGCGCTCCGAGATTTGTTTGGCTCGTGCGGGAAGCGTGGTATAGCGCTCAAGCTCAATGCCGCGCTCTATGGCGCGCAAAAATTCAGGGCGAATCGGCTTATCTACTTCAACTACGTATTCTTTTTCAACTTTATGTTGCGCTTTGAGAATGTGATTCACGATGCTCCCGTCGTTTGTGAGCAGAATGAGTCCTGATGTATTCACGTCCAGCCTGCCAATTGGGTACACGCGCGTTTTGTAGCGCAGAGCGTCAATAATATTGTTGGGCGAATGCGGATCGGTTGTGCAGATCACGCCGATTGGTTTGTGGTATGCGAGGTATATTTTTTCTATGCCGCGCGCGCGGATGCGTTGGCCTTCAACAACCACACTATCGCTTTCACTTACCTTGTCCCCCAGTACGGCAAGGCGGTTATTAATGTACACTTTTTTGTCTGCAATACGTTTGTCCGCTTGGCGGCGGGAGCAGTAATTCGCCTGCGTTAAGAATTTGTTAATGCGGAGTGGCGCTTTTTGCTTGATTCTTTCCATAACATAATGATACCATGAGTGCATAAATTCTGCGCCCTCGTAGTTTAATGGATAAAACGTGAGCTTCCGGAGCTTGTGATAGAGGTTCGATTCCTCTCGAGGGCACCAAA
>CAZHCQ010000093.1:0-6424 GCA_964531415.1 uncultured Gammaproteobacteria bacterium | reverse complement strand
GATATAAAAGGCGATAACCGCAAAGATGCCTACTTTAAACGGATCAAAGTAATAGAGTACCATCCCCCATGATCCGCCGGCAATGAGCGTTCCCAAAGCCATAAAAAAAATATAAAGCCCTAAAGCCATAATACCATTCACATTAAAAACATTCTCATTCTAGCGTTTTAGGGGGAGTTGGTCAATGTAACCGCAATGCCGCACAAGCACTTGACACACCAAAAATTGTACCCTATGTTTAAGTGTTTTAATTTTTATTTAATTTTAATCTCGTAATTCGTGATTATATAATCACTTACTTAAAAATATGAAATTAGCAGAAGGGCTTCATAATCATACAGAGATCAATGCCAAAATAGAGGCGGCAAAAGAAGAAAAATCCGCTCCAATAAAAGAACTTTTAGCACAGATCACTGCAGTTGTAGAAAATAATGACAATCTGGTGAAAGAGCCACGGGATACAGCATTGATTGTCAGCCTGAAAGAAGGGCTTCATGCACTGATTGCAATGATAAAGGACCAAAATATAAGAAAAATGCACATTAAATTACCCTGTTTGATATCAACTCAAGGACGGTCACATGTACAAATAACAATCTTAGAACTTTTATCAAATTCCCATCATTTCCAATACACATGGACATGGGAAAAATCTTCACAGGAAAAGTCTTCTTCTAAATCTAATACAGGGGAGGAAATACAGGAACAGCTCTATACTTTAGATATCCAATGGCATGCAAACCCTGCCACAGCAGAAAACTTGATATTATAGTCTTGTAAAAAATAAACCCTTCACCCTACCTTCGCAAAGGGGCAGATTTTGCGGTAATCGCACTGATTGCAATGATAACCGGGCCTTGCCTCAAACGCGCTTTGTTTAATCTTTTGTATCGTTTCGCTTAAATTTTTGCGCAATTTCTGTTTGTCTGCTTCGGTGCCTTCAAAAGAAACCTTGGAATTATTTTCCAGATAATGATAGCTCAAACGCGCCACTTGAGTTTTGCTCGCCGCCTCCCACGCAAGCTGATACAACAAAAGCTGTTGCCGATCTCCTGGTTCAAGCGTTTTTGCATCTTTCTGCGAACCGGTTTTATAGTCTATCAGCTCTACTTTGCCCCCGCTTAAAGAATCTGCCCGATCTATTCTTCCGGTGAGCATCTCGCCGTTCAAAAGAAAGCGAAACCCTTTTTCAACCGCAATCGGGCTTGGCCAGCCGTTTTGTTCGTATTCGTGATACAGCATTTCCAGCATTTTCAAGCCTTTATTTTTGAATTCCATCCGCTGTGCTTCGCTTTCGTACCAATCATCAATCCATGACTCTTTAAAAATACGGCGCATATCGTCAAGAGAGATGCCAGCCTCCTGTGCGGATTGCTCTTTTCCGGCATTACCAAAAAGGCTTGATTGCCTTGATGTGCTCTTTTTTTGTTTTAGAAACGCAAATATCTGCTGAAGCGTGCTGTGCATGGTAGTGCCGAATGAAAAAATATATTTCCCCGGAACTGGAATTTTCAGCACAAACTGATATTTATATTTTAACGGGCATGTTTGAAAGGTTTTTAACTGCGAATGGCTGAATGTTTGAGGAAGCGGATAGGCGCGCACTTTTGGCAATGATTCTTTGAAAGGCATGGTTTTGCGCGAAGTTGCGGGACGCATAAATGCCTCCCCTACAGCATCTTTGAGAATACCCAACTCCTCTAAAAAGCGCGACGGCTTTTTTTCGCGCTTGCCTCCGTAATCTTTTGCAAAGCTGAAAAACAAGCCGTCTTTGGCGCGCGTCATGGCAACGTAAAAAAGCCTGCGTTCTTCTTGTAAATGAACATCTTGTTCAGGCAAAATGTCTTTGATGAGTGCGTTTGGAACTTCAATCGCTTCTTTACGCGCGATGGTTGGAAAACGCGGCGCAACAAGGCTCACAATAAATACAAAGCAAAATTCAAGCCCTTTTGACGCATGCACGCTCATCAAATGGACCGCGTCATCGCTCTTTTCAATAGCCTCGGGCGTACCGCTCTCTCCTGCTGAAATTTCATCGTCAATATGGTTCAAAAAATCCTGAAGCGTACGCGCGCCCGAGTTCATGCGCATAAATTGCTGTGCGTGTTCAAAAAAACTGTTCAATGCGCTAAAGGGAGAATCTTCACCCGCATGATCTGCTGTTAAGAGATATTTTATATACCCGAGATCATCTAACATGCTATGGAGTAATGCCACGCTCAACCCGCGCTGTTTTAAAAATTGCACATGCGTATTTAAAAAACCCAAAAGCTTCTCTATTGCCAAAATAGTCTCCGCGCCCATGCGGGATCTTGGATCCCGAATATTTTTAAAAATATCATACACGCCCCAGGCTCTTTTTGCTTTCAAATACGAAAATCTGGCTGCATCCGCAAACGGAACGCGAAAGATCGGAAGTTCAAGCAAACGATACCATGAAATATCATCGTACGGGTTAAGCAACAGGCGCAGATACGCCACAATGTCTAAAAATACCGGCGAAAAATAAAGCCCTTTTGGCGCGGAGCATATATACGGAATTCCGCGCCGCTTCAACTCTTCTATAAAAGGCTCTGCGCTGTCGTTTGCGCGCACGAGAATGGCAAAATTCCCCCACAGTGCATTTTTCTCGTCTTTTATTTTTTCTATTCGGTTTACCACATCAGAAACTTCATCATGCAGTGTTTCGGATAATATACACTCAATAATGCCTTCCCCGTGCCGGTCTGCCAAAAGCCGTTTGCTCACTTTTTGCCCAAGCACAGCAATTTTTTCCTTATAATAAGCGTCCGGATGATTCATCTGAAATTCAAGGCGATCCGGGTTATTATGCTGAATAAATGCATATGAAAGATCCAAAATATTCTGCTTTGAACGGTAATTTTTCGTTAATACCACTTCTTTCGCGTGCGGATAATCTTTCTTAAAATTCAGTATATTGCTGATAGACGCCCCGCGAAACTTGTAAATCGCCTGGTCATCGTCCCCCACCACGGTGATATTCCCTTCTTTCCCTGCCAAAAGCTTCACCAGTTCATACTGCGCAAAGTTCGTATCCTGAAACTCGTCTACAATAATAAAGCGAAAATCTTCTCTATACTGTGCAAGAACAGAAGGGCGGGTACGAAACAGCGTGAGCGTATAGGTAATCAGATCCCCAAAATCAAAATATCCTTTTTCAAGAAGCAACTGCTGATATTCGTGATAAGCACGCGCAATTTCCATTACGCGCTGTGCTTCGGCTGAAACAGCGTGAGTGCTTTGCATTGTTGCGTCGGAATCTGCAGAAAGATTTTCAGCAGAGCGAATGTACTCATCAGGAAGAATCTCTTCGTCTTTGAGGCGGCTTATATGCTTGAGCAAAGCGCTGATACACGTGAGCGGATTCCCTCTCGGGCGGTAATAATCAAGGTGAAAGCGGTCAAGATTATTGCGCACAAGCACCCATGCCTCAACATCCGTAATGAGTTGAGCAGGAACCGGAAGCCCGCTATCAAGCCCTCGCTCGCTTAAAATGCGGTCGCAAAACGCGTGAAACGTGCCGATTGAAATTTCTAAAAAACTTTGCCCCAAAAGCGATGAAACGCGATCTTCCATTTCGCGTGCGGCTTTTTCGCTAAACGTAAGGGCAACAATCTGCTCCTGCCTCGCCTCGCCAGATTGAATCAGCCGCACGATTTTTTGCGTTACCACGCTTGTTTTTCCAGTTCCGGCCCCGGCAACAATCAAAAGCGGGCCGCGTGTATGGTTCACCGCCTGCTCTTGCTGATCGTTCAGGGAAGAAATGCTCTCCATAATGGGTGTATCATAAATCCCAATGAGAAACGTGTCCAATTCTGTGTGAACCAATGCAGGCTATACGTGTGAAAATTTATCAGAAAAGATATAATGACAAATACGTTTATGTACATGCAAGAAAAAAACTCATGCGCTCATTGTGATCCGTATCCGCACACAAGGAGCCGCGGTTTGCAGAAATTTGAACTGCTCTTGTTTCCTGCCATTACTCTTTTAACTGCACTCGAACGACACCTCTATAAACTCTTGCAAAAATTCCCACGGCTGCATCTCGGCTTAAATCAGGCCATATCTGGCGGTTTTTTCAAAACACTCCTTGCTCTCAAAATTTTTAGAGAAGTTGAAGCCCAAGATTCTGACGGTGGATTATATAACCGTGCGCTCGTGATAGTAAGAGAAGCGCGGACAAGAGGAATCACTATCAAAGCGCTCAAATTTTTAGGGAAGAGTACAAGCCATTTCTCAATAGAAATAAATGGCGTAAAAAAAATTCTGGAATGTTTACCCCACCTCTTCACGGCAGGGCAGACTTTCTCTGTAGATTTTGACGACAAAGGAACATTAAAGGAATTACTGAAAAAAGCAGGATTGCCGCACCCAGAAGGTCGTGCATTTCGTCATTATGCACCAGCACTCCGATACGTTCAAACCGTTCTCGGGTTCCCCGTGGTTATCAAGCCACGATCCGGCTCCCTCAGCAAACACACAATGTGCAATATTAAAACCGAAAACCAGCTTCGGGAAGCTATTGAAATAGCACAAGCCGTGAGCAGTGCATTTGTGGTTGAGAAATTCATTGAAGGCGATGTGCATAGAATTACGCTCGTAAACGGGCACGTGGTTGCATCTTGTCTTCGCGAGCCGCCCAATGTTATTGGGAATGGCATGCACACAATCCAAGAGCTTATAAAAACAAAGAACCAAAACCCGCTGCGGGGAGAAATCCATCAAAAAAATTTTACCTTGCACAAGATAATTGTGAGCGCAAGAACGCATTCTTTGCTTTCATCTCAAAATGTAACTCTTCAGAGCATACCGCCACACGGTAAAAAAGTTTATCTGCACGATAAAGTGATTCTCGCGTGTGGCGCAGACGTACACGACACAACGGACATGATACACCCAGAAAACAATGTTTTATTTAAAAAAGTGTATGCACTATGCAATACACCGCTCATCGGGATAGATTTCATCACGAAAGACATTTCAAAACCGCACTATGAACAAGAATGTGCCGTTATAGAAGTAAACAGCTTGCCCTACATTGACATGCATCATTATGTTGTTACCGGGCAAAAACGAAATGTAGCGGCTCATGTGCTGGATTATTATCTTTCATGCCACAAATTTTCTTAGCTTGGCCACCCCTTTCATTTGACAAACATTTTGCTTTGCCTTAAGGTAAGAGCATTGTGAATGATTTAAAAGTGCTTTAAATAAGGAATAAACAGGCGATGACTACGAAGAACCCTATCCAAATAATACAAGATGCTGAAGCGGAAGCAGAGCAGATTGTGCATACGGCACACGCCAATGCGCAACAAAAAATCTCTGACGCAAGGCAAAAGGCACAACACAGAATTGAACGCGCTCAAACAGAACACACTGCATCTGACCCCCATACACAGCCCGCGCTTGATGCGCTCAACGCAGAAACAAAGCGCATGATCGCAGAAAAACTTTCCGCGCTCAATCGCACGAGCACAGCGGGTGAGCACAACCAAAAAGCAACACACTATGCGATCCGCGCCCTCCTTTCAGGCTATTAATTCAAGGAACGAATGCCCGTCCAAAATGTTACTAAAATACACATCGTTGCACCAAAAGAGCTGGAAATGACAATTCTTGAAAGCATGCAGGCATTACATATAACGCACATAGACGATACTGCCGGCACCTTCAAAGAAGGGGAAGAACACGTACTCCAAGAATACATTTCACAGGCAGAACTTCAAAAAGCCAATGTAAAATTTGCATTGACTTTTTTGTTGCCTCATGCGCACGAAACAGCTCCATGGCTTGAAAAACTCCGCGGCACAAAAATACAGCTCACACGCCCTGAAATAGCTCATATCGCCCACACCTGCGGGCATCAACAGATTGCGAACGATGTACAGCGCACACAAACAGCTGTGCAGGAAAATCATAATGAACTTATTGCCCTTGCGGCAGAGGAAGCAAAAATTTTACCATTGCACACACTTACCTATCTTCCCGCAGACACACAATCTACAAAAACAATTCTTGGGGCTGTTCCGCTCTCAAATAAAGATTCTTTTTTGACCGCCGTTTCAAATCGGGTCAAGCTCATACATGTACACACCGTTTCTGAAAACACAACAACCGCCTTCCTCATGATTACCCTCAATCGTGATGTGTTTCAGCTTTTTAAAGAAATCGGAGAAAAAGAAAAATTTACCGCCCTTACGCTTGAGTATCAAAATCTTGAAAAAGGAGTGTTTCCGGCCGAACGCATCAAAGAAATTTACGAAAAACGGCTGTCGCTGGAAAAAAGCACGGGAGAGTGGAACGCTGTGATTCTCAAATTGGCGAAGAACATAAAAATGCTCAAAATAAGCTATGATTATCTTTCGTGGAAACGCGAACGCCTGCTGAAGCAAAAAAC
>CAZHCQ010000092.1:0-7065 GCA_964531415.1 uncultured Gammaproteobacteria bacterium | reverse complement strand
ATGCTCTCCAGTTGTTTCTGCATGGATCCAAATTGAAGCGCGTATACTGCTCCTCCAACGATAAGCGCAACCACAATTGGGATTGCCATGAACACCATGCCATGTTCTCTTCCGCCGGCTTGGCGAGCCATGTGCACCCCCCCTTGCGGCGGCGGTATCTGTTGAGGACGTGGCGCAAGGGCGCTCGGTTGCGGCGGCATTGCTCGCGGCTCAACAGGCATTCTCCCTATCCCTTGCCCGGGGAGCACATACGGCTGGGATGGCGGCGGTGATGAAACCCACAACGGCGGCGGGGGAGCAGGCCGCCTCAAGGGAGGAGGCGACAACGGAGATGATGGCGGCGGATTGTCTCCAAAGTAGCTCATGTTCAAATGTTTTTTTGGGGCATCGTCCGCCTGCGGTGCTGAAACTGAATTAAATTGCGCACGCGGGTTACCAAGAGATTGATCTTCCCCTTGAGCATCAATATTCATGTCGTCTATGGGCAGAGGCTGTGATGGTGACGGTGATGATGGATCAAACATAGTATTTTATTTTAATTATCTTTTTTAATAATTTTACCTGCTTATTTTACCTGCTTGTATTGTATCTCTCTGCACGAAGTTGTGCAAATTTCAGTACGTCCCTCTATCAAAAATCAGCCCCGACAAGCTTGGGCTGATTTTTACCTTCTCATTATATTTTATTTACACGTTTTGGCAATCAGAGTTGTCCACAGCGGGCGAACGGCCGTATCTATTTTTGATATTCCCAATTTTTTTTCACGCCACCCCATTCAACCGCGCTAAACCCGCCTTCTGCATTGGCAAGCGTCATATCGTTTCCGCCAAGGAAACGCTCTATTTTTTGAAATGGATACGAAACGCCGTACTCCTCCGCAAGAATAAAAAATGTGCCAATATAATAGGTGATTTTCATGTTTCCCTTACAATTCATGTACGCTCAAAAATGCCGCGCTATTTTTCTTTTGAACGCCTCTGCCTCTTTGCCTGCTTGCGAAATTGAAAGCGTGCACAGCCCTTTGTGCTGAAACAGCGAAATCACTTCCATCTGCGAAACATCTGCGAGGCTTTGTGCGCGCGAAAATAAATCATCAATCCGCCGCGCAATGCATGAATGAATTTTGATTTCAAGAAAATATCCGCCGATGTAATTGTACGCCACGCGATTATCTTTATACAGCGGACGGGTGGAAAGCCAATACGAAAAATATTTTTTTGGAAAAAATTGTTCGCTCCATCTGTTTAAAAAACTCCGCGACCCAATAACCATGTACGTATGCGCATGATACGCAAGCATGCTTTGATTATACATGCGTTCGATTGCCCCATGCGCAAGGTAAAACCAAAAATGCGGGATTATACGCATACACCTTTACCCCTTTGTGTTGTGAGGCAAGGTAAGCGAGAAGATGCCCCCAAAACT
The DNA here is from genome assembly GCA_964531415.1 of uncultured Gammaproteobacteria bacterium. GTDB lineage: Bacteria > Patescibacteriota > Patescibacteriia > UBA9629 > CAZHCQ01 > CAZHCQ01. The sequence goes on along the minus strand of CAZHCQ010000092.1, from coordinate 5,640 downwards.
TATCAAGGCCGAGAGCGGACCGAAACCGATAGGTAATTTTCTGGTTCGCTTTTGAGGGAAGCGCAACCACGCGCGCTGATTCCTCCTCAACATACACGCGCTGAATTGTTTCTGCGACCTGCAAAAAACCCGCAAGCCATACACTGTTCAGCGAATAACGCTTCCCTTCTTTTATAACCGCGGCGGAATCAATCAAATTTTTTATACTCTTATACCACGCCTGAAGCGTCATTTTCTTCTTCATCTTCGGCGCAATTTTTTCTATGAGCGTGGAAAGTTCCTGGCGAGGCTCCCGCGCAAGTTCGCAAATAATGCGGTCTGCGATGGTTTCATGTTTCGTGCAGAGCATAGAACAAAATTAAAAATAAAGTTTAAAAACGCCTTAATTTAGCAAAAAAGTTGACGCAGTGCAAGAGGCAATCTACTATGGCGTGTTTTAATCATTAACAAGAGCGGAGCACTTTGATACACATCAATGGACTCTGCGCTACACTATACTATGGACATAGAAAACCCATTCAATCAAATAAAAGAGCAACACAAAGACCCAGACCCTAAACCCGAAAATTCTAAACCTTCTCACCGAGTTTCTCTAATGAATCTATTATCTCCAGAGTGGCAGGAGTATGATGGTAACTTCTTAATTATGAATGATTGCGACCACAACGAGGAGGCACTTGCTCAAAACCATGGTGCTTTTCTTGCGCAGGTTGTCACAGAAACACCATCTCATCAAGAACGCGCAGACGTGGGGCAGAAATTGGAAAAGAAAGTGTGGTCAAAACGTGAACACCAATTGCTTACTTTTCTTTCAAAAAATCCAAACAAAGTAGTCTCTAAAAAAGATCTTGTGGAAGCCATATGGGGAGAATGCAAACCAAATTCATCTGGCGAGCTAGCGAGAATTCCAAATCTTGTAGCAAGATGCAGGGAAAAACGAGCCACAGTGCCGCTAGAAGAGTTGAGCGAGTTTGGATCGTTTGAGATACAATCTGTTTCCGGCAAAGGATATAAATTGATATATACAGAGAGCGCGAAAACAACATTCGGGGAACTAATCAAATCCTCCCGTCTCACTAAATGTTTAACACAAGTACAACTTGCCTTCTTGTCTGGCACTACTCAAAAAGCAATCTGCAATATTGAACAGGATGCACGGAAGCCAAACCCTAAATTATTCTTTGCTTTAACATCGGCGCTCAATCTTGATACGGAAAAACTACGACAAATAATTGAGTCTGATAGATTCAAACGGATAGAAGAGACCTCTTAATGATCCTTTACGGCAGAAACAAAATATCATGCGTGCCGACACGCCGCATGAAATAATTTTCACCGATGATCTGAAACGTAAAGCGATAATTCATCGTGACGCTTCCCTCCCACAGGCCGTCATGCCCTCTCAGCTTATGTACGCGCAGAGACGGATGGCGCATATCAGTAATCAAAAATTCCAGCTTTGTATCTGTTTGCTTCTGAAGAGAAAGCGGCATTTTTTGATAATCGCGCACAAACTGTTTGGTAAACTCCAGCTTCATAGCTTCGTGTTTTTGAGCGCGTGAAGGGCGTTAGCTACAGTATCAACCGGCCCAATGGTATTCCCATTCTTAATATCCTCATCCGCCTGCTTTTCACCCTCCTGCCATTCTTTTGTCCAAAACCATGCTTGATCAGCGTTAATAATCCTTTGCGGAGTAAGGATAATTTTATTATCTTGTATTTCATGCTGAAGAAAATCGCCTTCTTTGATTTTTAAGGCATCCCGCGTTTTGCGGGGAAGGGTAATCTGCCCGTTGCGCAAAATTTGAATTTGAGTAGCAGTTCCGGCGGGCATAGTGTAAAATTTAGTAAATATGATATTTACATAATAACAAGAGAAGAATGCTTGTCAATGCTTTCTGAAGCATAGGGAGCGCATATATGCGCTCCCTACCCTATTCCCGCATTTTCTTCAACAGCGCGATATCTTCTTTCATGCCCTCAAGCGTTGGAGTTTCAACAACCATGTCAACATCAACGCCATCCATAAGCGCCTGAAAACACTCAAGCCCGATTTTGCCTTTTCCTAAATGCTCGTGCCGATCTTTCTTTTCGCCTAAACCAACTTTTGAATCGTTGGCATGAATGTACGCAAGAGAGGAAAGCCCAATTTCTTTATCAAATTCTTTTAAAAATGCCTGCACATCCGCTTTGGTGCGAAGGTCTCTGCCCGATGCAAACACGTGTGCAGTATCAAGGCAAATTTTTACATAAGGACGATAGGCATCGTCAACGCGCTCTAAAATAGCCTTCATCTGCTCTATAGATGATCCGATAATATTCCCGGCGCCGGCCGCAAATTCCATCAATAAAATTGCCCTGTGGCCCTGCGCGGGCGTTCCGCGAAACGCCCCTACAAAAATTTTATTCAACGCATCTGCAGTTTTTGCAAGCGCTTCGCTCATTTCATACGCGTTCGCGCTTCCCAAATGCGTTACCACCATTGCGGCGCCAATCAAGTTTGCTCTTTCCAAATCCTCTTTAATAATACTGATAGAACCATACCGGGTTTTGTTGTTTCCGGATGCCAAGTTGATAATATAGGGCGTGTGAATATACCAGCGAGTAAAGCCGTATTGTGCGCATTCGTCTTGAAAGCGTTGCGCAAGCGCAGTATCCCACACCGGCGCTTTTCCGCCGTGAGGCGGACGCGTAAAAATTTGAAAGCACTCGCACCCCAAATCGCGCGCCCGCTGTGGCGCGTTTACGAGTCCGCCGGCAATGGAAACATGTGCGCCAAAAAACATGCCGTTACGCTTTTTCATAGACAATAATTTTTTTCTTCAAAAACTCCAGTGCGCGGTTGCGGAGCACTGTTGTTTTGATGTGGCTCCGATACGCCTTAGAGCTGACGCCGCGGGGAACCTCCATCCGCGCGAGAATAAATTTGAGCCTTAGTTTTTCTACCTCCAGTAGAACATCCTCGTCGCTTGCTGAAATACCATGGGCTTTTACAACCTCGTCTAAAATTAGCTCTGTCTGCACCTGCTTTAAAGCTTCGCCGCGAACTTCTTTATCAAAATCTTCGCGCGGCTTGCCCATATGCTCAAGATGTTTTTCAAGCGTCGTATTGTCTCTCTCGGCAAGATCTCGCTCAAAACGATGCATCATCTCATCCGCATACTGATCAACAAGCAGTGCCGGCGTATGGCTTAAAACAACCTTTTTAAAAAGCAGGTCAATCATCTCCAGTGTTTTTGCAACGTCATCGTTCACTTCAATTTTTTTTCTGACGATTGAAAGGCTTGAAAAATCCGGAAGTGTGACGATCGGCACCCTATCAAAAAGCGCCGTGCACACAATCGGATTGCCCGGCGCCAGTTTTTCAACATCCACGCGCGGCCGCCCGATCACGCTCGTTTTTCCTTCTGCAAGAAACTGTGCAACCTGTTCTCCAACAATATCCTCAAGCGCATTTTCCATAATCACGCTTTCACCAATCTGCGCCTGCAGTACCTCGTAGGGAACCTTCCCTTTTCTAAAACCCGGCACAAGCATATTTTTTGCAAGGCGCGCTGAGGTTTTTTTAAAATGCGGCAAAGCCTCTTCCGGTGAAACAGAAAAAGAAACCTCAATCATGCTCTTTTCATTTTTCGTGATTATAAAACTCATTTGCTTCAAACATTAGTCCCGCCCGCCGCAGGCGGGCGGGATGCCTAAAATTTAAAAACATTACGTATTCCTATGAGTAAATTTTACTTTATACAAATCCATGCTCTTTAAAACGGTTTCTTCAGCTTGTTTCGCACCGTAAAATCCGTTCACTTTTACTTCTTTTTTCTGAAGCTCTTTATAGGTTTCAAAGAAATGCTTCAGCTCCTCTTGAACGTGCGCCGGAATATCTTCTAAGTCACGAAAATCTTTGAACCGCGGATCTTCAACCGGAACCGCGATAATTTTATCGTCCTTCTCGCCGCTGTCAATCATCTGCAAGCCGCCAATAGCGCGCACTGCCACTAAAATGCCTGGCAAAAGCGGGTGCGTTGAAAGCATGAGCACATCAAGAGGATCGTCATCATACCAATATGTTTGCGGCGCAAAGCCGTAGTCCATTGGGTAGTACATCGCGCTGTAGGATACCCGATCCAGCTTAATGAGCCCGGTGGCTTTATCTACTTCGTATTTATTTGCAGAGCCGCGCGGAATTTCAATAATAATATTAAATTCCTTTGGGGCTTTTTCTCCAAGAGGAACTTCATGCCATAAATTCATAGAGCGTTATGAGCCTTCCGCAAGAGAGCCAAAAAAGCCTTCTTGCGCAAGATAATTATAATATTTTAAAGACAGTATTATTCCTGTTTTGCGCCCGCGTTTTGTTCTTCTGCCTTCGGTACGCCTTCTTCACCGCTTTTTTTTGCTTCTTCTTCGCTGTGTTCCGTTTCTGGATCTTCCGCACCGGCCTCAACCTCCGCTCCGTACTCAACAATGTCAATTTTATACCCGGTCAGTTTCGCCGCAAGGCGCACATTCTGGCCGCCCTTGCCGATAGCAAGCGACAGTTCTTTCACGTACACTTTTGCCTCTTTGGCCGCGGAGTCAGTAATTTCAACATGATGAATTTTGGCTGGAGAAAGCGCCTGCGCCAAATAACCCTCTGTGTCTTCACGATATTCAATAATATCAATTTTTTCACCGCCAAGCTCGTTCATCACGGTTTGCACGCGGTTTCCTCTCTGCCCCACGCACGAACCGATTGGGTCAATATTTTGCTCGTGCGCCATCACTGCTATTTTGGTGCGCGAGCCGGGCTCCCGCGCAATTGCCTTCACCTCTACGGTGCCGCTCGCAATTTCAGGCACCTCGGCTTCAAACAGTTTTTCAACGAGTTTTGGATGCGCGCGCGAAACAATAATCTCCGGCCCCTTGGGTGTTAAACGCACCTCAAGCACCACCACCTTCATGCGCTGTCCAAGCCGGCAATACTCACCCCTCATTTGTTCTGATATAGGAAGCACGGCAACCGCTTTCCCAAAATCTAGCATCACCGTTACTCCTTCAACCCGTTGTACAACACCACTTAACATCTCCCCTTCTTTTCCCTTATACTCCTCGTAAATGGTGTCCCGCTCCGCTTCCCTGATGCGTTGAATAATCACCTGCTTTGCGGTTTGCGCCGCCATGCGGCCAAATGCCCCAGGAACCTCCAGCTTCACTTTCACTTCTCCGCCGATTTCCGCGTTCGGATCAATGCCCTTTGCCTCTTCAAGCACGATTTCGGCTTTTGGGTTAAACTTTCGTGTTTCTTCTTCCCCTTCTTCATTCACAAAGCGCACTACTGGCTCTTCCGTTTCCGGGTCAATCTCAATTTCAACCACTGTTTTTACATCAAATACCTCAAAATCTGCTGTTTCCGGGTCAAACACTACTTTGATGTTCTGCTGTTTGCTTCCAAAATCTTTTCTATATGCGGCCGCAAGCGCAAGCTCAATGGTGCTGATCACCGCTTCCATGGAGATGCCCTTTTCGTCGCATAAATTTTTAATTGCCTTCAGAATGTCTGTATTCATGCCAATAAAATTAGTAATTAAAAAAGCTAGTTCCTTATTCATCAAAAGAAACCAGCCTACAGAATCACTTCGTTATCTAAATATACTCTACCAA
>CAZHCQ010000091.1:0-3140 GCA_964531415.1 uncultured Gammaproteobacteria bacterium | reverse complement strand
GCGTTCTGAAGTTTGCAGATATGAATAACGCGGGCCTGCGCGTTTTAAACCTCGTGTGGGGCGCGTATTTTCATTTTGTAAGATTTGTTGTAAGGTGGTGATGTATAAATTGTTTGAACCGGAGGGGCACGCCATGGCGTGCCCCTCCCTCACTAACCCGCACATGACACAACTTGCTAAAAAATATTCATCACAACTTTCTCAACAAAATTATTCGCCTCAAAAAAACATTGACGGCGTGAAGATTATTGAATTAAAACAGTTCAGCGAAGACGGGGGAGATTTTATTGAGCTTGGGCGCATGAAAGGGGGGATTTTGCAAGATATTCCAGAGTTTGAAGTTCAGCAGGTAAATTATTCTTGTATGCTTCCGGGTGTGATTAAAGCGGCGCACGTGCATAAACGGCAAGATGATGTGTGGTTTATTCCGCCACAGCACAGGCTTGTTGTTGGCCTTTTAGATGTGCGCGAAGATTCTCCTACGCAAGATAATGTGATGCGGTTTGTGCTTGGAGGGTTTAAAGCTAGGCTGCTTTTTATTCCGCGGGGCGTTGCGCATGGGTGCGCAAATCTTACCCAATCTCCAGTGGTGATTTTTTATTTTTCAAACCAGCATTTCACGCCTGATCCAGCCTCATGCGACGAGTTCCGTTTGCCCTGGGATATATTTGGAAAAGATTTTTTTTCTCTTACAAAGAGCTAGGGCATAGGTATGAAAATATTTTTTTCTTCTCTTATCGCAATATCCCTTCTTACTACGGGTATGATTGCCGGTATCCATCCTCTGCTTCGTGTAGTGCTTGCGGTTTTTATTTTGTGCGCCAACAGCGTACTCTGGAGCTCTTTTATTGCGGAGCTTTTGGAAAAACGATATTCGCGCTTTTTTTTGTTTCTGCTCGGCATTGGATATAATATTTATTTTTTTGCCCTTTTAAGTTCTGCCTTTTTGGTACTGTATAAGTTTAATGTGTTCGTGTTTTCTTTTGTTCTTCTCTTAGGAACGCTGATAAACGGTATTTTTGGAATTTTAAGCAGAAGGCAATCTTTTGTGCATCCCCGCCATTTTTGGAAAAATTTGTTTTTAGCGTGCCGTTCTTTTTTTCTTGAAATCAATCCGCTGTGGATTTTTGCCTTTGTGCTTTGTGCAGAAATCGCAGTTGTGATCATTGCAAAGTTTCATACATTTCGCACTATTTTTTCTCCGTGGGAGGCGCTTCCTGGAATTTTGGTGTATGTCATGCTGATCTTAACGCTTCTTGTTTTTTGCTTTATTTTCTTTTTAAAAAACACCCCCTCTTCCCGTATTTTTGCGCTGTGCGCGATTATTCTTCATTCCTTTGTTCTGCATTTTTATATTCCGGGAATATACCGTTTGCCTTTTGGCATGGATCAGTTGAGGCATGTTGCATCTGAAGAGAGGATTCTTGAAAAGGAAAGCATTCCGCCGGTGCTTTTTGGCGGTGACGTTTCTTCCGTGCGTATTGGGCCGGTGAGCGTGCCTGAAGTTTTAGTGGCCGGCAATAAAACTTCATACGGCGCTTTGTGGGCGCAAAATATTATGGCGCATTATAGTACCGGCGCCTCTCTTTTAGCCATAGAGCTGTGGTTTGGATTTATTCTGTGGTCTTTGTTTATCCCGCTGTTTTTGTATTTTCTTTTTGGATTTCTGGTGCAAGAGCAGAGGTTCCGTTTGCTTGGGGCGTTTCTTGCAAGCCTGTTCTTTTCATTTCAAATGTATGGGGCTATTGGCCTTCCCATTGGCGCTAATTTTGCTTTTTTTGTGCTGTGCATGGCGTTGTGGTTCGCTTATATCAAACAGGGCGGAAAAAAATTGCTTGCGCTCTGTCTGTTTATGAGCGCGCTTTCCTACTTTGGATATATTATTTATGCGATTGTAAACGCGCTTTTATGTTTGTACGCGATCTTTTTTAGAACAGTTGCGCGCGTGCGCGCACGCCAAGCGTTCTGGAGGCTATTTTTAGTATTTTTTGCAGTGTGTGAGCTTGCGTTTATTGCGCTTTTAGAGTGGTTTGGGAGCCCGATGAGCGCTTTTCGCGAAAGCGCGCTTAACGCCCCGATTGCTCATGCAAAGCTTTTTTTTCAGGAATTTATTCTTCGTAATTTTTTAGGTGTTGGATCTGTTTTAAAAAAATCGCCCGTGCTTCAAGACAGCCTTTATTTTGCGGGGCAAAGCGCAGAGAGCCTTACCGCTGTGTTTTGGCTTCATGGCGGGTTGATCATAAAAATTATACTCATTATTCTTGCCGCGCTTTCGCTTTTATGCGTGTTTCTTATTTTCGCGCGGCGCAGAAAAAAAGCTCTGCATGGGGTTGATGAAAACTTGTTTTTTTTAAGCGCATATTTTTTGATGCTTTTTATGCTGAACGTGGCGGTTTCGTGGTATTTCTTTTCAGGCATTCATCTTTTGGTTGAACGCATGGATTTAGTAATCTCACTCATGCTCCTCTGCGTATTGTTGTATGGATTTCTTTATTTTGATCAGAGAATAAGCGGGAGCAGAAAAAAATATTATTACACCGGCGCCGCGATTTTTTTTACTGTTGCCATGCTTTCAAATTATACATCCGGCCCAAGATACGCAAGCCGCGTGATTCCGGAGCACATGAGCGCAATGCAGTACGTGTACGACGACATGGCAAAACATAATGCGTTTGACGACTGCGTGCTTGGCGATCATGTGCCTGTATTAGTACTGGAGATGATTTCAAAAGGCGAGCTTATTAACGGGAATTTTCCGCTGAAGTACAACCTTATTAACCCTGAACGAGGAGAGACGTTCTTAAAAACTTTTACAACCGGAAAATTGGGGGCGATGAAGGAAACAATGCAAAAACTTGGTTTTGAAAGCTGTTATTTTGTGCTTGAAGATCGGTTTATGTCTTCATGGTCTTTGCTTGCATTTCGCCACTTACTTGGCGAGCCGCATATATTTGGGGAGAGAGTATTTATTTGGAAAGTGAAAAGAGATGAACTATAACGTATGTATCGCCCTTTCGGGCGGGGTAGATTCTTCAGTATCTGCAGTGCTTCTCAAAGAGCAGGGTTTTTGCGTAACCGGGGTGTATATGAAGAATTGGGTTGAAGATATTGGCACAGCGCACTGCCCATGGAAGGAAGAT
>CAZHCQ010000090.1:0-4512 GCA_964531415.1 uncultured Gammaproteobacteria bacterium | reverse complement strand
CCCGCCAAATTTTTTATGCACGGAATGAAATATTAATCGCTGTAGAGTTCGATTCTTTATTTTTAAGGACAAGGCCATCATTGTATCCATAAGTTTTTTCTTCCCCTCTTCTTCGGCTTTTGCCTCAATTTTGCTCATCACGATTCGTAAGAATTCCGGGACAGCCGCCATCTTGGTAATCTGGTATTCTTTGAGAAGATCGCGGATAGCGGCTGGAGAGTGAGCGTATATAATTTGGCAGCCGTGATAAAAAGGCAGCAAAAAGCCCGCCATTTGTTCATAGATATGACTCAGCGGGAGTATTGACAGGAATCTATCGTTGGGAGAGATTGGTATGATTTGAGCCAGCGAATCAAGGTTGGAATACAAATTTTTATGCGTTAAGATGACACCTTTAGGGTCGCCAGTGGTGCCGGAAGTGTACATCAGCTCCGCAACGTCTTCTTCCCCGATGAAGGGTTTTATAAAATCGGCGCTCTCGGTATCGGCTGTTATTTCCTTTAAAAATTCTATATCAAATACCAAAAGATTTGACGGGAGCGGTTGTGTATAATATACATATTTAAAAATAATTTTTGCTTCGGTTTGTTCGGCAATTTTTCTTATCATCTCACTCGTGCTTTGAATAGTAAGCGGCACCGGCACATACCCGCCGCAAAGCGAACCCCACCAAAGACAAATCCAATACGGAGAGTTTGGCGCCAAAATCAAAACTTTGTCGCCTTTTTGCAATCCCTGCTTTTCCAAAAAAACCGCGACTTTCTTGGACCATTCGCGCGCGTCTGTATAGCTCAAAGAGACGGTGCGATACCCCATTTTCATCACGAGCGCGGTCCGCTCACCTAATTTTTTTGCGTTTTTTTCTAAAATATGTGTCAGGAGCATATTACAAAATAAATTTAATCATCCATCCGCCTAAAACGATCAAAAGTAATCCAATTGCCAAACGCATATATCCCCGGTATTGTTCTCGCCATTTCTCGAATTTTTCTGTCTGACCGCCGCGATGAATTAAAAGCAAAATCACTACCAGCGGAAATACGAAAAGGAGATTGTATATTACCAAGAGAAGGAAGTGGTTTATAGTGAGGCCGGCAAGAGACACTAACGCCAATACGCCAAGATACACCGCTCCCGTACAGGGCAGTTCAACGAGCGCCACAAAAACACCCAGAAAGAAAGAAGTGGAGAGCTTTCCCGTAATATGCCGGGTGATCATTTCAATGCGTCTGCTAGCTGACGGAGAAATCGAGAGGGACGGGCCCTTGCCGTAAAAAAAGAAATCTTTGATCTCCAATATGCCAAAGATAATCAGGATAATTCCTATCCCGACATAGGTCCCAGCGGCAATTCCGCCCAATTGGCTGATAACCGGAAGAAGAAGGAGCCCGGCGGCAAGATAGGTGAGAAAAACAGCGCTTATATAGGTGAGGCCGTGCACAAGCACTGCCCTGCGAGAATGAAAAGTCTTGAAAAGGTAGGCAAGTAAAAAAATAAGCACCCCGAACGCGCAGGGGTTGATGCTGTCAATAATAGCCGCTCCCACTAAAATGGGGATGGTTAAACTGGTTATTTCCATGTGGCTATAATCTGTTTAACAAAAACGGCACACGTTTACCGGCTCTTCCTTCTCTTGTTCTTTCTTGTGTTTGTTGCAGCAAACCTGGCAGCAGAAACTTTTGCCGTCTTCTTTAACGCACTGCGCGCAGTCCTTTTTACTGCACCCTGCGCACGTTTTTTTATTTGGCTCGTTCTCCATAGTATGAGTATACCACATTAACCTTCTCCAATGGAAGGAAATTGTATTGGATTTTGGCGAAGTTCTTTCTCTATTTCTTCTGCCGCCCTCGCGTCAAAGACAAAAAGAACAATATCGCGGTCTTTCCATTCATAACTCAACCAGCCGCTAAGATGGGTGCCATTAAGAAACACCTTCCAAGTACTCTCTTTGCCATCGCATAAATCTCCGTCTTTCTTGCCCAAAAACTTGTCTGCCTCCAGCAGAATGCCCTGATTCTCAAGAGTCATTCTCAAAACAAATGGCGATGGCTCAAGAAAATCCTTATTTTCAGGGTCGTAGAGCAGTTTTTGGTGCCAGTGAATGACATTTTCTTCTCCGTGAGTATGAACATCATCCAGCGGGCCTTTAAATTTTGCCAGGGGATATCCTTTGCCGCACATTTGTATCGGAATGTAAACATGGATATGCGCGCTCCAAAAACATTGGCTGTTTGCGCAAGCAACAACTCCGTCTTTCGCAATGCCGCTTTCGCGATACTCCTTAACGGAATATGCCGCAAAGACGGCTACCATCGCCAACGCGATCAACACAAGTATTTTTTTCATGTTTTGCATAGTTATTTCAGCATAAATACTGCCGCGGCTATCGCATATTCTCCGTCATGGCTAATACTCAGATCATGACTGAGTATTTTTTTGCCGCATTCCCGAACTTTTACTTCCGGCCTGCCGTTTGCTTTTTTCGTAATTTCAACTTTTTCCCAATCCCCGGCTTTTAATTTCAGCGTCTCACCCAGAGCCTTCATCACTGCTTCTTTTGCGGCAAAAATGCCGGCGAGATTTTCCAGTTTTGAAGCGCTCGCTAATTCAGAGGGAGTAAAGACTCTATGTAAGAATATCTTTCCCCCTCTTTTCATTGTTGCCTTAAAACGCCCCATATGCACAAGATCGCAGCCAACTTTTACATCCATTATATTAAGTATACAATAAAGGCAGGAGTATGCCCAATTGGATAAATAAAAAAGTCATTGCCTGGTCTTTATACGATTTTGCCGATACGGCTTTTTCCGCGCTCTTCATTACATTTTTCTTCCCGGTTCTTATCAAAGTTCACCTTGGCGGAAATGAATTGCACATTGGACTTGCGATGGGTCTCTCGGTGCTTGTTGCCGCGCTCCTTGTGCCGCTTATTGGCGCAATGTCTGACGCAACGGGCAGAAGAATGCCAATTCTTGTTATCGCGGCGCTCCTAACCGCAGGCATTGGAGCGCTTACCGGATACGCAGGGCTTTCCCTTGCGCTCATTCTCGGGTTCTTGGCCAACATCACTCACCAAATCTCAAAAGATGTCTATGACGCAAAGATGATTGACATTGTGCCGAGAGCGCTTTTTGGTTCGCTCTCCGGCCTTGGAGTCGCGGTGGGGTACTTGGGAACCATTGTGAGTTTAGCAATTGCCTATCCGTTGTTCTCTTACTTTGGATGGGAGAGCCTCAATAGTATTCGCGCGGCTTTCTTTCAAGCCGGCATATTTTATATACTCTTTTCGCTGCCTTTATTTTTCTTTGTTCCCGACATGATTCGGCCCCTTCGACCCGGCTCAAGACAAGCAGCTTTGTCATTTTCTGCCGCGTTAAAAACCGGGCTTAGCGAAATTAAAAAAACAATCGCATCTCTCCGCCGACTCCCTGTTTTTGCGAAATTTCTTGGGGCCTCATTTTTTTATAACAACGCGGTGAGCGCGGTAGCTATTTTTTTGTACCTCTATGGCCGCCAGGAAATTAATCTTGGCATTCAGCAATTTTTTCCGGTTTTTGCGGTCATGGCGCTCTCGGCAGTCGTAGGATCGTACGTATTCGGAAAACTATCGGATAAGTTTGGCCCAAGTGCATTAATCAAACTTGCGCTGTATATCTGGATTGCGGTTATTGTCTATCTTCTTTTTATCACCACGTATGCGAGTTTTTTGATTGCAGGCGTTTTAGGAGGCGCGGTTCTTGGCGCGATTTGGACTCTTAACCGCCACATGATAGCGAGCATCAGTCCGGAACATAAAATTGCCGAGTGGTTTGGCTTTGAAGGATTAACGTCAAAATTCTCTGGGGTGATTGGCCCGGCTCTATTCGGTTATCTGATAACTGTATCTGGATATCCAGCTGCGCTTATTGCCATGATCGTCTTTTTCTTGGTCGGGCTCGCCTTGATTCATACGATTACATTTCGGCCTCATCATCAAAAATAAAGTATGGGAGTATTCTTTCAGGATTTTATTCTCCATTTCGGTTATCTTGCCATCTTCGCGTTAACGCTTACGCGAAGTCTCGGTATTACAGCTATCCTTCCAATACCGCAAGCGCTCGTGCTTGGAGCTGCGGTTGGTCTTGGGTTGCATCCTTTTGTTGTGGGTATAGTAGCCGGCTTAGCGTCAACTGTTGGCGATACGTTGGCTTATGTTGCCGGTTCAAGCGGCAGGAAGCTGTTCTATAATAAAAAATTGAAAGTGCCGGCCGCGTTAGAGAAGGTAGTAAAAAGGGGAGGTTTTTGGTCGGTAGTAGCTGCTGGATTCACGCCATTGCCGCTTGTGTACGGACTTATTGCTGGTTCGCTGCATTATGATTTGAGAAAATTTATTTTTGCGTCATTGATAGGCAAAGTAGGAGGTTCGTTATTGGTAGCGTATGGAGGATTTGTATTAATAAAAGAATTGGCAAACATATGAAGTTTAAAATGTTCTGGAAGATGTTGCTTGTCCTCGTTTTTTTTCTGCTCTTC
>CAZHCQ010000089.1:0-8667 GCA_964531415.1 uncultured Gammaproteobacteria bacterium | reverse complement strand
GGGTTTTTAAAGAGGCACGCAGTATAGCTTGTGTTGCATTCATTTTTTGCCCCTTCGCTCGGCGTGATCAGAATGAGAATAATCGCATTGATAATCATCCATGAAATAATCACGAGCAAAACTCCAACTACGGTATTTTTCATCATGCCGAGCGCTTTGCCGCGTTTTTCTGAATTGCCGGCAGAGTTAATAAGGAGAATGCCGGAGAGAATAAAAAAGAAGAATGCGGCCGCTCCTAAAATTTTAAAGCCTATCTCGGTCGCGTTTGCAAGGAGATCAAAAAAATCGCATATCCCGCAGCTGCCGCTTTCGGCGCATACTGGAAGAATGTTAAAATCCTGCGCATAAACAGAAGCTGAAGGCAGTGCCGTCAACAAGACAAGGACAAGAGCAAGAGAGAGAAAAATTTTTTTCATGTTAATACAGCGTTTGGGACACTTTTTGCGCGCCAAAATCAAGCGCCTCTTGCGCGGTTACGTCTCCGCGAACAGTGGTGGTGATCATTTCATTAAGCGCTCCCTGCGCCGCGGAATAATTTTTCCCCTTGTACCAGCTTTCTGCGGTAAGCGCTGAAGTATAGAAAATTTTCATTATATCGTCTTTCGGCGGCTTATTGAGCAGGCTTTTTAAAACTGGAATACTCGCGGATTTTGTTTGCAGAAGGAGCGAGGCATTTTTTTCGCTGGAGGCAAACTGTAAAAAGTGCCAGGCGCGGTCTTTATTCGCGGATTTTGCGGAGACGGTTTCAATCCAGTAATTGGCGAGGTTTATGGCGGCGGTGGAGCCGGCGGGCTGCGGAATAGCGGCAATGCCGAAATCAATGCCGAGCGCATCGCGCTTGAAAAGCGGAAGATGATAGTTATACCCAATGAAGAATGCTGTTTTCCCCTGCTTAAACGCTTCAATTGAGGGCGGCATGGTTTCATTCCATGTATAAATTCCCTTGGAAGGATTGGCAAAATCAGTGTAAAATTTGAGCGCCGCAAGCCCCGGGTTGTACGATCCTGATGCTTCTTGCACTTCCTTATTGAATATCGCCCCGGAGGGATCAAGCATTTTTACTCCGGTTTGCATCATCAACAGCGCAAGAATATCCGGCGCTTGCGGGATGTTGAGAGCTGTGCCTAAAGACGTTCCTGCTTGGGTGATGGTTCCGTCCGGCTCAATCAAGGTGAGCTTTTTGACTTGTGCGGTAAATTCAGACCAATTTGCGGGGGGATCGTATAGTTCGTATTCATCAAGGAGCTGTTTATTATAGTAAAGCGCCATGACATTTACCGAAAGCGGAAGCCCCCATATTTTCCCCTCCAGAAGAACGTCGTTTTTTACAAGCGGAGTGAAGCTTGAGCGCAGGTCGCGGAGGGTGAGCGAGGGTGTTGTTTGTGAGATAATTTTTTGGAGTTCGCCTTTTTCGTTTCTCGGGCGGAAAGACACAGCCGTTGTTTCTGTCAGCGGGGCAATGCGTTTTTGGTATTGTTTGATTCCGGTGCTTGGAATGGTGAAGATGTCCGGCCCGCGATCTTCGGCAAGCGCCTCCAGCATTTTTTGTTCATATTCTTCCTCGCGCAGTTTGCGGTAGTGTATTGTGACGTGAGGATATACTTTTTGATACGCATCAATAACCGGCGCAGTATCGCTTGTGTCGTACCATACTCCCCACCACTCAAGGTTTTCTGCAGGCAATTTTGCCTGCTCTTTGCCCTGGTTCACGCGGCATCCAAACCCGCTTAAAAATACTAATGCGAAAGCGAGAAAAGCAAACTTGAGTTTTTTAAAATTGTGTGCAGGCATTGTAAAAATTTTTTGTTATAAAGAACGCGCGGTTTGTTTTAAGTAATCGCGAAATTCGCCGTTTAAATCTTCGTGCATGAGGGCAAGGTCAACCGTTGCTTTTAAGAAGCCAAGCTTTGCGCCGCAGTCGTACCGTTTGCCTTCAAACTGGTATCCGTAAACGCTTTGGTCTTTCAAAAGAATTCCAAGAGCGTCGCTAAAGCGTATCTCGCCGGATTTTGATTTTTTTACTTTTGCAAGCGCGCTGAAAATGTCGTGTGTAACAATGTATCGCCCCACAATGCTTAAATTGGACGGCGCGGCGAGCGGCGAAGGTTTTTCTACAATTTCTGATATTTTGTACGTTGCGTTTCCCACTTTTTCCCCTTTAATAACGCCGTAGTGGAGTACGTTCTTTTTGGGTACTTCTTCAAGCGCAATTACGGTTTGTTTGTATTGTTTAAATACGGCGGCAAGCTGTTTTAAGCAGGGGTTTTGGGGATTATAAATAATATCATCGCCAAAGAGCACAGCAAACGCTTCGCCTTTGTTAATTAGTTTTTCGGCCTGCAAAATAGCGTGTCCGTCTCCAAGCGGCGCCTGCTGGCGCACATAAAAAAAATTTGCAAGCGTGGAAATGTTCTGAATTTCTTTTAAAAGCGAAAGCTTCCGTTTGATTTTCAGGATATGTTCAAGCTCAAAATTTCGGTCAAAATGGTCTTCTACTGCGCGCTTGTTTTGGCTTGTGATGAAGATAATGTCTTTAATGCCCGATTTCGCCGCTTCTTCTACAATATATTGAATCACCGGCTTATCAACCACTGTCAGCATTTCCTTTGGCTGTACTTTTGTGGCTGGAAGAAATCTCGTGCCAAACCCTGCGACTGGAATGATTGCTTTGGTAATCATATGATTATGCGTAAGTCCTAAAACAATTATAGTATATCATAGTTTGTTTTGGAAAAATAATTGACTTTCACGCCTGAAACAAGTATATTGACGAAGGAAATTGATTTTTAAATCATCTGCTTAGAGGTAATAAAATGGGCGTAAAAGACGTACACCTTGCAATCAAACAGCTCTCCGTGAGTGTAGAGGGGAAAGAAATTCTCAAAGGCGTGAGCATGGCGGCAAGAAGCGGAGAAACCCACGCGATTATGGGGCCGAACGGATCAGGGAAAAGCACGCTTGCCTATACGCTGATGGGGCACCCCCGGTATGAAGTAACCGGCGGATCGGTGTTATATAAAGGCGCGGATATTCTCTCTCTCTCGCCGGAAGACCGCGCCCGTTTGGGAATATTTCTTGCGTTTCAGTATCCTCTTGAGGTACCCGGCGTTCCGATGATTGATTACTTAAAAACTGCCCGCGATGCGGTGCGCGGCACAATATCACGGGACGCAAGCGAGCCGAAGGCATTTGAAACAACCTATTCCAAGAAGCTTGAAAAAGAGCGTGCATCGGCGCTTTCGGCATTTCGGAAAGAGCTTGCCGAAACGCTGAAAACCCTTCATATAAAAGATGATTTTATGGAGCGCTATGTGAATGAAGGCTTTTCTGGAGGCGAAAAAAAGAAAGCCGAGATCTTGCAGATGGCTGTTTTGCGGCCGTCCCTCATTATTCTTGATGAAACTGATTCCGGGTTAGACGTTGACGCTCTGCGCACGGTTGCAGAAGGGGTGAACACCCTGCGGGATAAAGATTCAATTGTCATTGTGATTACCCATTATCAGCGCATTCTCAATTATATTACCCCTTCCCATGTGCACATTTTAAAAGACGGCGCAATTACCGAGTCAGGCGGGCCAAAGCTTGCGCATGAGGTTGAGAAAAAGGGGTATGGCAATTAAATACTCTTCAACACTATGGCAACCAAGATAAAACCAATGATCGCTGAAACCTACCAGTACGGCTTTTCCGACAGGGAAGCGCCGGTGTTTAAAACGAAGAAAGGCATTGATGAAAGCGTGGTGCGCCAAATTTCGTTTCAAAAGAGCGAGCCTTCATGGATGCTGGATTTTCGCCTGAAGGCGTTTCAAGTTTTTTTAAAAAAGCCTATGCCCGCATGGGGAGCGGATCTTTCAGGCATTGATTTTCAGAACATGTATTATTATATCAAGCCTTCAGAGATGCAGGAGCGATCCTGGGATGACGTTCCAGACACGATTAAACATACGTTTGACCGTTTGGGCATTCCGCAGGCAGAGCGAAAATTTTTGGCCGGCGTCGGCGCGCAGTACGATTCAGAGCTGGTGTACCATAACCTGCAGGGAAAACTTGCAAAGCAGGGCGTGCTTTTTTCTGATATTGAAACCGCGGTGAAAGAGCGCCCGGAGTTTGTAAAAAAATATTTTGGCACTATCATCCCCCGCACGGATAATAAATTTGCGGCGTTAAATTCGGCGGTATGGTCCGGCGGAAGTTTTGTGTATGTGCCCAAAGGAGTGAAGGTGGATTTGCCCCTTCAGGCTTATTTTCGGATTAACGCGAAAAACATGGGGCAGTTTGAACGAACGCTTATTATTGCAGACGAGGGTTCGTTTGTGCACTATGTTGAGGGGTGCACTGCGCCGATATATGCGGCAAGCTCTCTGCACTCCGCTGTTGTTGAAATTATCGCGCATAAAGGCGCGCGCGTCCGTTACACCACTGTGCAGAACTGGTCCCACAATGTATATAATTTAGTAACGAAACGCGCGGTTGCCGAAGAAGACGCGGTAGTGGAATGGGTGGACTGCAATATTGGAAGTAAAATAACCATGAAATATCCCTCGGTGATTTTAAAAGGACGCGGAGCGCGCGCGGATATTTTATCGCTGGCGTTTGCCGGATCAGGCCAGCACCAGGATGCCGGCGGGAAAGTGATTCATCTGGCTCCGGATACATCCTCAAACATTATTTCTAAATCCGTAAGCCAAGGGGGAGGGCGCACCTCCTATCGGGGGCTTTTGCGCGTTGCAGACGGCGCGCATCGGGCACGCGCACACGTGGTATGTGATGCGCTTATTTTAGATGCGGCATCGCGGTCGGACACGTATCCCACCCTGCAGATAGATGAAAGCGATGTGTCTGTGGGGCATGAGGCAAGCGTGAGCAAAGTGGGCGAAGAGCAGCTGTTTTATTTGCAATCTCGCGGGTTGAGCGAAGAGCAGGCAAAGCTTTTAATTATCAACGGATTTGTAGAGCCGATTGTAAAAGAACTTCCCATGGAATACGCAGTAGAAATGAACAGGCTGATTGCCCTAGAGATGGAAGGAAGCGTGGGGTAGGGAGGGTATGGTATAAGAATGTATTTTGTTGTTTTATTGTAGGGACAGGCCGCGGCCTGTCCCTACAAGTACGTATCCCATGATTATCCAATCAAACAAGAGGCAATTCATGCTTCATGCCGATAATGACGGCACGCCGAAAGCCATACGCGTCAAGCGGAATGGTTTTTTAATGTACTGTTTTGCGTTTTTTAATGAGAGCGGCGAGCGTGCAATTACGGTTGAGCTTGAGCGCGGGGCGCACGCGTATGTGTATGGAATTTTTGTCGGCAACGGAGATGAAAGGATGAGCATACATACGGTAACGCATCATCTTGAAGAAGATACCTTTGCGCGTACGTCCGTCCGGGGAGTGCTTTCTGGCAGAGCGCATACTGATTTTTCAGGTCTGATTCAAATTGACAAACCGGCCCAAAGGACGAATTCATATTTAGATGAACGCGTTTTGCTTTTAAGCGATAAGGCAACCTCGCGTGCGCGCCCGGAACTTGAAATTGAGGCTGACGACGTAAAGGCATCGCATGCCGCAACCGTCGGTACGATTAATCAGGAACAGCTGTTTTATTTGAATGCCCGCGGCATGAATAAAGCGCTCGCCCAAGCGCTTATCGCAAGAGGATTTTTAAAAGATGTAGTATCGTGTATTGAAGATGAGCATATCAAAAAGCAGATTTTTACGCGTATAGCAAACACGAAAATAGCATAAGGGCTGAATAGTTTTATGAATCACGCGCTTAAACAAAAATTTCCAATTTTAGCACGCACGCGCCGCGGCGCCCGCCTTGTGTATGTAGATACTGCTTCCACTTCGCATAAGCCTCTCTCCGTGATTCGCGCAGTATCGCGCTATTATGAAAAGTATAATGCCAACACCCGTCGCGGGGTGTATCGTATTGCCGAAAAATCAACACAGGCGTATGAAGATGCGCGCGCGCGCGTTGCCGAGTTTATCGGCGCACAAAGCGCGCAGGTCATTTTCACAAAAAATGCGACTGAAGGGTTGAATCTTGCCGCCTTTGCCTGGGGTGAACAGCATATCAAGCGCGGAGATGTCGTGGCGGTAACGCAGATGGAGCACCATAGTAATTTTTTACCGTGGCAGAGGCTCTGTGTGCGCAAAAAAGCAGAGCTTCGCGTTTTGCCGATTGACGGACAGGGAAGGCTCATCCTCAAAGGCCTCAAAGACGCGCGGATCAAAATTGCGTGCGTTTCGCATTTGTCCAATGTGTTGGGGACAATCAATGATGTAGCGCGGATCAAGGCAATGCTTCCAAAACACACTGTGTTTGTAGTTGATGCGGCGCAGAGCCTTGGGCATATTCCGATTGATGTTTCGGCGTTCGGGTGTGATTTTCTTGCCGCCTCTTCACATAAAGCATACGGGCCAATGGGTATTGGATTTCTTTTTTGCTCCGCGCGAGTTTTGAAAGACATGGAACCGTTTGAGCTTGGAGGCGGGATGATTGCATCCTACAGCGAAAACGGCAATGAATGGGCAGAGCCGCCCTATAAGTTTGAAGCAGGGACCCCGAATGTTGCAGGAGCGGTTGGATGTGCCGCGGCGCTCGCGTTTGTTGCAAAGATAGGGCTTTCTGCACTGCGTGCTCATGAAGAAAAGCTCACGGCCTTTTTGCTGGAGGAGCTGTTAAAAGACAAAGACATTACCGTGTATGGGCCTACTGAAGGCCGCGGGCCGGTGGTGTCGTTTAATGTGAAAGGCATTCACGGGCATGATCTTGCCCACGTGTGTGATTTATATAATGTATGTATACGGGCAGGGCATCACTGCACTATGCCGCTCCATGCGAAACTGGGCGTTGCGGCAACGGCGCGTGCAAGTTTTGGAATATATAACACCAAAGAGGATGTAGAAATTTTGCTTAAAGCGATCGCCCGCGCAAAAAAAATTTTTCACATTTAGAAATTTTAAATTCCTCAATGTGATTTATTAAAACCTACAGTATAGAAGGTTCCCGCCCCCGCTCCGCGGGGGCGGGACGACTGCAGTATTATGGGTAGTTTATTATATCGGCATACTATTTTAGACCATTATCAAAGCCCCAGGCATTTTGGCAAGGGGAGTGCGAAAGCCCGCACGGCCGAAGCGTCAAACCCGCTGTGCGGGGACAAGCTCACGCTGTATGTTGACGCAGATCGTGGCGGGAAAATTCGTCATATTTCCTTTGAGGGCGATGGGTGCGCAATTTCAATGGCAAGCGCGTCCCTGCTTCTTGAAAAAGTTGTGGAAGAGAATATGAATTTTGATGCACTGTACGCATTGTCTCCAGCATGCATCTATGATTTGCTCGGCGTGCCCATATCTTCTGCGCGGCAAGACTGCGCATTGTTGATTTTGTCAGCGGTGAAAAAGGTAAAGCAGGGTTAGAATGAGAAAATTTTTGATACGTCAATTTGTGTTATACTCATAGTATCATTATACAATATGAATGCTATGAAGCCGGCATCTATTCCTTTTTTTGAAGGGACATCAAAAGAAATAAAAAAACAGCAGATATACGAGTTTGAGCAAGAAGTTTCAGCCTTAGAAACGCATCGCACAGAGGCTCAAGCGCTTGCGAAAGAGGCGCTTTCTCGCGAGGCGCGAATTTTGATTTTTGATTTCACCAAAGGAAGAAGTTTTCTGGATCGCCCCGGAGCAGACAAGCTTGATGCCTCTTTTTGCTCTGCTTTACAGGAATGGGAATACGGCGGAGCGAGCAGTATGAACAGGGCATCTTCTTTGGTTTCACTTTTAGGAATGAACCCGAATGCCTCGCACGAACCGCGCGTGGTGGTGTGGGATGTGTTTAACGAGCCGAGCCGCACGATTTTATATCCCATAGACGCGTGGATTACCACTGGCGGAAGCCCCATGGTAACGGAACTTTTTCAGGGCAACGAAACAGAACACACCGAAGGGCTTTCCCGTGCCGCGCGCATCATGAGCGCTTTATGCGGCAGAGGTATTCCAGGCCTTGCACTATGTTTGGGGCATCAGTTGCTTTTTCACACGCTTGGAGGAGAAGTGAAAGAGGTTTCTCCTGCGCGGGAATTTGGAACGGTTCTGGTTGAAAAATCCCCGGATTATCCTGATATACATTTTCGTATGCTTGAGGGCGTATGGAAAAACGAAACAGCATTTAAAATTGGGGCATATCACGCTCAAGCTATAGCCAAACTCCCTTTGAGCGGGGCGGTGCGACTGCTCGGGTTTAATGCATATTCCCCATACCAGATGTTTGCTCATCCCCTTCAAAAAAAGTCCCTTCGGAGCGCAGAGGAAAGCGATGAGCTCGTCATCAGCATACAGAATCATCCGGAGATGACGGCTTTTTATTTAAAGGCAGTCAGCATGCTTCAGGCAGACGAGCTTGCAAAAGAGGGATTTCGTTTAGAAGACATGGTATTTTCAAGCACACCGCATGCGCGCCGTATGTTTTTAAACTTCATCAAGCTTGTCGGCCGCAGGGTTCAAAAGCGGTTGAACGAATATTCGCGTTATGCAAACGCGCCAATGAGCGCCCCCATTGCAAGCAGGGAAACGCAGTTGTAACTTGCAGAAATTAAAAAGATTGTTTTGCTGTGATTTTCAAAAAGGAGATCAGTAAAATTTTTTGTGAGAATAAAG
>CAZHCQ010000088.1:0-4074 GCA_964531415.1 uncultured Gammaproteobacteria bacterium | reverse complement strand
AAGAATAATAATAAAACAGGCTACCTTAGCAAAAGAGAGCCTGTTGTGTCAAGAGCACGTTTTGCGTGCGATTTTTTCCCCCTACCACCTCCCGCTTGCGCCGCCTCCGCCGGATGAACCGCCGCCAAAACCTCCAAAGCCTCCTGATGAACCGCCTCTGCCTCGCGGGCCGCGATCTCCTAACATCATGCCCAAAAGGAGCCACAGAAACCCGTTTTTTTTGTCCCTGCTTGCAAAAATAACAAGCAGAATAATAAAAACCCAAAAAATGAGCGTGGGAAGGATGCGAATTGCTTGCGCCGCCGTTGTCTTACTTTGAGCGCCCTCTCCGCTGTATTCGCCTTGCACAGCCTGAATAATTGCGGCAACGCCGGCGGCAACGCCTGCATCAAAATCGTTCGTTTTGAACTGCGGGAGAAATTCGTTTCTGATAATTGCAGACGCGGTGATATCTGGGAGCGCGCCTTCAAGGCCGTAGCCAACTTCAATTCTGACCTCTCGTTCATTGGGTGCGATCAAAAGCAGAATGCCGTTGTCTTTCGTTTTTTGGCCAATGTGCCATTTTTCAAACAATGCTACGGCATAGTCTTCAATTGGCGCGCCATCAAGCGAAGCAACCGTTACCACTGCAATTTGGTTTGACGTTTCAGCCTCAAATTGCGCAAGTTTCTGCTCAAGTGCGGCGGTGTTTGTAAGTATGCCTGCAAAATCATTCACATACCCCGATGGATTGGGGAAGTTTTGTTGGCCGAATGCTGTGTAGGGCAGAAACAGGGCAAATACAAAAAGAGTTTTGAAAATGTTTTTCAGCATGTATTATAGGCGCGTGTTTAGAGTTCAACTTTCGGGGCGTTTTCTGCGCCTTCGGTTGCTTCAAAGTAGGTTTTTGGCACGAAGCCGAACATCTTGCCAACGAGCGCGCCCGGAAACACGCGAAGTTTTTGGTTATACAACTGCACAATGTCGTTATATCGCTTGCGTTCAACCGCAACGCGGTTTTCAGTTCCCTCCAAAGACGCCATCAGGTTTGTGACAGTTTCGGTACTGCGAAGTTCCGGATAATTTTCCATTACCACCAAGAGCCTTGAGAGGGCGGATTCAACTTCGCCGGCGGCAGCTGCTTTTTCGTTAATTGTTCCGGATCCGGCATATTTTGACCGCGCATCCGCAAGTTTTCCGAAAACTTCTTGTTCCTGGTTCATAATGCCTTTTACCGAGTTCACTAAATTGGGGATTAAATCAAGGCGGCGCTGATACTGTGTTTCAACCTGCGCCCACTGGCCGGAAATGGCAACGTCTGTGCGTACAAACCCGTTATACGCGCCGATAAACCACAGCACGATAATCACTATTGCCGCAATAACTCCGATTAAAATTTTGATGCCCGTAGAAAGCTGTTTCATGGTTTTGAAAATTAAAATTACTATATAAGCACGCGTAGTATATCAGAATTTTTGTGTTTGTACAGGGTTAGCCTTCGGGTTTTGCGGTGCCGAGTTTCCACATGAAGTCAAAGTATGCTTGAAGCGTGCTTGAGAATTCTTTGCTTTCAATGATGAACCCAAAATTTTCAGCTTTTGTTGAAATCATGGCTACTTTGTAGTCGTAAATCATGATGGTTGAGGCGTGAAATATGTGAGCTGGCAGATATCGCACATAGCGCTTCAACTCCACGCTTTCCTTTGCGTATAGTTCGTTGTGAATGTCTCCGGAGGAAGGGTGTAGTGAGTAAGCAGTAATGTCGCGTTCTACTCGTTTGTGAATATATTCTTTTGCAAACGTGCCACCGGGAAATTCAATAAAATCTTTTACTCGTATAATCTGGAGCAACTTTTTTGAACGACTGGTAAGCGTATCTTCATAAATTCTTTTAATACCCTCTTTTCCTTCAAAAAATTGCAGGTGCGGTTGCAAATGGTGCTTTGTATAGAGCGCTTCAAGATCGGGCAGAACGCGTTCTATTTCTTGTTTTCTCGCTTCAAGAAGCGAGGCGATGTTTTTTGGTTTTTGCGCTTGAAAGATCTTAGAGGCGTTTTTTGCGGAGTAGCCGAGGAGCCCTAACGATACTAATTCATCGGCAATGCCGTATGCGGTGGTTCTTTTAATTCCCGCCTTCTTTGCAAGAGCCGGGATTTTTGCAGTCCCAAGTTCAAGAGCGGCAAGATATATTTTTGCTTGTTTTTGAGTAAGCCCTGCGTTGGTGAGCGCTGTTTCGTACATAATTTCCGACAACATTTATGTTAGCATTTTGCTTGAAATGGCACAATATTTTTTGAATTTTGATATGATTTTGCCAAAAAAGTTGTATAAGATTATCTGCTCTGATACTATGATTTTATATGAGTACAACTCTTTTTGAAAAAGCGTACAGTAGCGGCATTCCGCTTCCCGCATTGATTGACCAAATTCGAGCGTATGCGATTGAAAAGTATGTAGATATGGATATTCTTGCACTGTGCAGGAGGCATGGAGTTTATATTCCAGAGAAACTGGCTGCGTATGCGCACGATGCGGCTGTGTTTGAACTGGACGCAAATCCGTGGATGCACGATTATTCATATCATCTGCGAAATCGTCTTACCGGCACTGCTCATTTTAACGAGTTTGTTAATCTTTTTCCGGAGTATAAAAAACAGGCAGGCATGAAAGAGTACCTCGCAAAGGAGTACGACCTTTCAATTATGCCGATGAATTTAAGCAGAGGGCTTGAGCATGCGGTTCTCTACTTTCTTCCCTTGCTTGGGTATAAGTCAAAGCAGGATCCATACGCAATTAAACATACGCGATCGGTTATTACTTCCCGCCCTGCCGGGCAAAACAAAAAAGCCTTTTATATTGCAACGAGAAAGCATAAGTATGCAACATATCTTTTTACGCTCACGGTGCCGTGGTCTCTTGATCCTACCAAAGGGACGTTTTTGTGCCCCATCGGATGCAGGAATTGTTATCGCGGCTACGAAACAAGAAATCGTCAGTCTATTGTGATAACTGATACAGGCGATGACCTCGCTGCAAGCCAGATCAAACAGCAAACCGAGGCCTTGGTGCGGCAATGGGATCCGAGCGTGTATGATATTTTGATCTCTGGCGGTGAACCTCTGCTTTTTGCAAACCATATCTGGCAGGAGAGCATTTTAGACGTCCTTGCAGAATGTCCGCATATTGCATCGTTGAGAATTTGTACGGGCGCGCTCGGTTTAGGCTTATTCGCCCGTTTTGACGATGAGCTTTTAGAAAAACTCGTCCGGTTTAGAACCTCACGAGGAGTACAGGTAGGGATCAATGCTCATATTGCGCACCCGGAGCAATTTACTCCGGAGATGGTCGCAGTAAGCATGCGCCTGAAAGCACGCACTATCCGCATTATGCCGCAGGTGCCTCTGGTGCAGGGCACGAACTTTTTTAGTGAGGATCTGCAAAAAACAATTCTGCTCCTTCGGCGCATGGCGCGGCTGTCAGCATTTTTACTCAATGAACCGATTTACAAGTTTATCGTGGATATGCAGGGGAGCGTGCCTCTGCTCCATGCAATTCGCGTATATCGGGCGCTTTTTGACAGGCATCAGATAGATTCAAATATTGTGCGTCCGATATCATTTGAGCTTTTTACAACGCATTCAGTTGGAAATTTGAATCTCTCGTATCATACGCTCTTTGCAATGAAACTGCGGAGAGAAGGAAGTAATGCCGTATACGAAATTCCGCATCCGGCCGGAGGCATTGTGGAATGGGTTGAGCCTTTGCAAGAGGGGGTAAATGACAGTCCTGCTCTCTTGCGCGAGGCATTAGAAGAGCCTCCTATTGAGGCGAGTGCAATGCACCCAACAACTCAACCGCCTTCATAACTTCTTTTTTCCAACCCTCTCCAAGATGTTCCATGTCAATTTTTACGAGCATCTCGCCGATAATCCAATTTTGGTTTCGCGCGAAAAGTTTGGGGAGATTGTGCACGTATGATTCATCGTTAAATTTGATTGCCAGCCGTTTGCGCAAGATTGGGTCGTCTGCGGGAGAGGTTGAAAAATATTCAACATTCGGTTTTCCCGCAATGCTGATTTCTGCTATGCCTGCCCC
>CAZHCQ010000087.1:0-3807 GCA_964531415.1 uncultured Gammaproteobacteria bacterium | reverse complement strand
ATCCGGAAAGTTTGTATGAAGGCGGTGGAGGCGGCGGCGGTACAGTGTATGTTGTTGTATGCTGAACTGCTTCAATCTGATTTCCCTGTAAATCATAACGATACGACATGCGAACCACTGACTGCGCCTGTTTTGTTTCACTGCCTTCGTTCACGCCGAACGCTGTTGTTTCCGCGAGTTTGCCGATGCCGTGTGCAGCTGGGTCATACGTATACGAAACGTCAATGCCCTGCGTGTTTGGATCGTCTTTTGCAGTGAGGCGGTTCAGCGCATCAAACGTGAACGTAACCACTCCGCCTTTTGGATCAATACTTTTCACGCGGTTGCCGTTTGCGTCATATTCATAGCGATACGGCGTAACTGGTTGTTCACTCTTGTGGGGCAACTCGTTTGCAATCTGGCGATTCAGCGAGTCATAGCCAAAAGAACGGACATTGTCTTCTGCGTCTGTAATACGCACAAGGTTTGAAAGCGCGTCATACGCATACGTTGTGCGATATATTTCCGAACCGTTGTGTTCCTCAACCTGAACAAGCCTGCCGTACGCATCTGAATATGCTTTTCGTTTATGCCCGTTCGCGTCGGTTGAAACAACGATCCAGTCTTCGTACGCGTTTGTGCTTGCGCCAACGCCGGTTTTCGTTTCAATAACCCGCGCAATCGCGTCGTAAGCAAACACACGCGCCTGCGAGTCTGGCTGTGAGATCTCCTCAAAAGCAAACCCGGTTCGTGCGATCGGCAAAAATTCTTTTGCAACACGGCCCAGATCATCATAAACAAGCGAGGCAACGCTAAACTGATTTGGATTTTCCATACGGCTCCGCGTTTGGATGAGCCGCCCTAACCCGTCATAATATTCATAAATCTGGTTTGGTTCGCTTCCTTGCGAGGTATATACTTTTTTAAGAGTCGCCAAAGGCGTTGCAAATTTCTCATAGGCAAGATCATCATATATTGTTTCTTCTTTAAGAATTAGATCCGAAGACTTGTTTTGATCTGAAATAAAAAGCTTTGTCATTCTTCCCAAGCCGTCGTATTGATACTGTTTTTTTACGCCGTTTGGATCTTCTTCTTGCGCGAGCACGCCAACCGCATAATCATACTGAAACCGCGCCTCGTGTCCCAGCGCATTTTTAACAACGATTGGATAGAGAAAATAATTGTCGTAGGTATAGAGTGTTGCATTGCCGTTTGCGTCAACCGCGCGATCTATGAGCCCTTGCGAAGTATAAAACTGGCGCGTTGCAAGAAACCGACCCTCGGTGTTAAGCCATGATTCCGTTGTTGTTTGGTCTCCTTTTTGTATCTGTCCAAACCCAAGATTGTCGTAGTAATATCGCTCTTCTTGAAGTGTTGTTGTGCCGTCATTGCCAAATACTCTTACACCGCTTGGAAAGTTCAGTAAATTCTTATCTTGATTCAGCGCGTATGAGGTTTCACTCACGTGCGTATCGCCTGAAATATCCGTAACGATTTCGCCGGTATCCGGATAAGCAACAACCTCGCCGCGCGAGATTGCTTTTATCACATTGCCAAACCGGTCATACTCATACTCGTTTTGTACATCAAGGTGCGTGCTGTTTCCATTCCACGAAAAGCTCGTTTCGCGGAGTTTTAAAACCATAAACCGCTCATTGCCAAGGTCGCTTTTCCCCCATTTCGTAATACGCGATTCATACAAATTCCCAATTGCGTCATAACTTTCAATTCTGTACGCGCGCCCCTTTTTGCTTATATGATCCTCATATTCGCCCTGCAAAGCGCTTTCTTCATTGTCTTTTGCAAATTCGCTTTGGTGAAAAAACGTCCGCGTGATATTTTCAAGAGCGTCTTTCTCTTCTACGCGGTGAAACCCTGCGTACTCGCGAGTAAACACGTTTGCAAAATCAAAAAAGTAACTTCCTCCGCAATAATCCAGCGTGCGCAACGCACTTTTTCCCCGCAGTGCGTCCCGTGATGTTATTTTGTGCACCGTCCATACTGCAGAGGGCAGTATGTTTGCCTCACAGCCGGGCGCAGTATATGCCGAAGATTTTTTATATGCGAACGAAAGTTCACCGCCTTTATTGTTTTTTACAAGATCAAGAAGATTATACCCGCCATAATGAAACGCCAATGCTGGTTCTGCCGCGCCTTCTGCCTGCACCTCAACTTTCACAAGCTTTGAAAGCGGCTCCGTGAGGTTGTTATACGTCAAAATATATTTTTTGCGCGTATTCCACGCTTCATTCACATTCTGTTCTACGGCAATTTCGTTCAACAGAAATTTAGTTGCTATTTCAAAACCAGTACGATAACTTGAGCTTGGGTTTTGTTTTTCAGCATAACTGAAAGACACGCGATACAATGCAGATGCATCAGTAAAAAATGCGTATCTAATGCTTTGAAGATATATCTGATTTCTATCCTGAAAGTAAGAGTATTCTATTTTGAAGCCGTGAATATCTACGGCTTTTTGAAGAAGCCACTGAAACGTGTGCTCTGAATTTTCAGGGTCGGTCTGCCGAGCCTCTGGCGTACTCCCAAAATAATAGGTAGCGCCCGCGCTGTTCTTCGCAATCCACTGATTCTGCGCTTTATCAAACATATAGCGCGTCAGATCATTGCCTTTCACCCCCATATATAAACCCGCTTCCTCGTCAACCTTCGCAAGTTCGTTATAGCCGCCGTTCAATTTCACGGCAAATTCGTCTGTGGTGTACAGTTGGTCAACCCCGTGCTTTTGCATGCGAAATATGGTGCTTGCGTTGAGGTCAAACCCATAGCCATACGGCGAGAGCATGTCTGTGCTATAACTGCTATACCTCAATGCAATACTTGGCGTGAGTCCTTTATGTCCATTTGGAACTGAAAACGGCACTTCAAACGCGGCTTCTCCGGTAAACAAATCATTTGCTAAAAGATCATTGAACCCTTTAAGGCTTGTCCATGGGTCATACGAAGGCGCGCTTTTTTGCTGATTTGGCAGAGGCGCAGGCGAAGCATCGTCTGCTTGCGATGATTCCAACGCGCTTTCGGGCGCGTCTTCCGGCTTTTTACTTGCGCCGTCGTCTGTGGCGTCTTTCTTGTCTGCGTCAGATGTATCCGTAGTATCCGCGTTATCTCCAGCCTGTATCTCGTCTGTTGTGTCTATTACAAGCGGTTCATCCGCGTTCACTTTAATCAGAGATACTGCACTTTCATCAACAAAATCAGCTGATTGAGGCGCGTCTTGCACCTCCACTCCAAACGCTTGCAAGGGCGCGAGCGCTGTTCCAATTATCAAAACCAGCGCTACAATATTTTTTTGCATGTTTTTTCTTTTATACATAACAAAAAAATTATTTATTGCTGGGCGCAATTGCCGTGGTACGTTGTTAAGGTGGTAACCCAGTTATATTCAGCCATACACTTATACGTTGGCTCAAATATTCCGCCGTTATTGATAAACACGGCATAAGATTTCTTGTACCCATTACTATAGCTTTTAAAGAAAAGCAAGTCATTAAGGCCGTCTCCGTTTATATCTTGAAACTGCATAGCCGTAGCGTAATCTACATCGTATGTCATTGTTCCTTCAGCGAATAATTCCAAAAAATATCGCATTTTATCCCCCGGATTAGGCGTTGTTGATACTGGCGTAAGATTATCAAAAAATTTTGTCCCTGTTCTAATAGCCTCTGGGTATGGAGCATTAATGCCACGGGCCGCGTTTGCGGGCTGTGCGTTTTGGTATGCAACTGCCAAAAAAATAAACAAAGCAAGCGTTCCGGCTCCACACAAGAGCTTTACATAATATGAGAGATTTTTTTTCATACGTTGTGTAAG
>CAZHCQ010000086.1:0-6528 GCA_964531415.1 uncultured Gammaproteobacteria bacterium | reverse complement strand
AGGATAATGTTTTATGCATTACGTTATATCCGAGGAAAGAGCCCACTGCTACTGCCCCAGAAGATGCATACTGCATGCTGAAATTCGTACTTCCGCACGTTAGCATACTTGCGGAATCAATGTCAATACTTGACAACAAAACAAAATATGCTATCTTTGAATGTTCGCTTTCATTTTATTTTAATAGTAAATTTAAATATGGAAAAACAACTTAACGAATTCACAGAAAAGCAACCGGAAATCAGACGAGGCGAACTCCAAAAAAATCTATCAAGCGAAGTGGCAGAAAGCATGCAAGCGGAGAAAGAGGAGACGACCTTCTTTTTAGCCGCTTGTAAGGCTTGGGAGCAAGATTTGTCCGAAGAAGAGCTTAACATTGTAGGCGCGCTGAAGAAATCAGGGCTTACCGTTGACGCATACATAAAATTTTGTGGAAACACACGCGACGGCACTACATTGCGCAAGCTCGTACAAAAAATAGAAGCAAGCTATAATCAGCAAAGAGAAGCCGTTGCTGTCAACGCACGGACGCAGTCAGGACTCGCTCCTGAAGCCTACATACTGCTATTGGAAGACATTCTTGCAAAACTCAAAAGTGAACAAGGGATAAAAAAACATGAAAGACAATTGGCTTGCTTGCCCAACGATGCGTTTACCACGAACAAGCTTCGGGACATAATCAAATATTTAAAAAGAACTATAAGCACGAATAAAAAAAGTTAATGCCTCTGCGAACGATGGCGTGGGTACGGAGTATTTGCCAAAGTTTACTTACTCCTAAGTTTAATCCAAAATCGCAGTTTGGCGGGCATACCCTTCTCTTGCTCTGCTTGGCTCTCCAGCACGCCTCCATTATGCACAATAATTTTTCGTGAAGCGATGTTGTCTGCATCACATGTAATGAGTACGTCATTAAGGCCAAGCTCATTGGCTTTTATAAGCGCCGACGAGAGAATCTGTTTTCCATAACCGCTTCGCCGCTTGGACGGCCGAATTTCATAACCAATATGCCCTCCGACTGCTCGGAGGTGCGGCGTTAAAGAGTGGCGAATACTCACTCTCCCAACGAACTCATCACCATCAACAAGCCAAAACACTGACATAGGAATATACCCTGCAGGCAACCCGAGGCCATTCCGATAATTGTAGAGTCGTTCTATAAAATCGGGGAAAGTCTCGCCCTCTTCCAAAATTTCAAACTGGCTACTGCTCTGCCCTGATTCCTTTTTAACCTCTTCCAATGCTTCTCTATAAATGTCTTCATATAATACTGATGGTTCAATGAGAATAGCCATATTCAAAAACTTTTAAATAGCATACAAATTATTTTTACAGTTTGTTCAAGCTACAAGCTTGAACCAGCCGAAGATGCGTGCGATAGTTTCAACAATCTCTACGGTAAATACTAAAGCAACCGCTTGAATTCTTCATCCGTTAATCCCGCATCACGAATAATGCCTTTCAGTGTGTATGGGTTGAGCCTTGTGTGCCTCGGTATGGTGATTTTCTTTATACCGTTTGTGATACCAGTATGTTTTCGCCCATGATTTTTTGAAATCAAAAAACCAGCTTTTGTAAAAGCTATCACCGCGCGATCGTGAGAAACATCTGTAAAGAGCATCTGTTATGCAAAGACAACTTCTACCTCACGCACATATGCACCTGCATCTTTAAACTCTTGGGAGTCCATCTCAAGGTAGGTCAAAATTGCGTCTTTAATATTTTCTAATGCTTCTTCTTCAGTATCTCCTTGGCTATAGCAACCGGGCAACGCCGGTACGCGTATATCATATCCATATTGAGTTTTTCTAAGAACAGTAAGGTATTTCATAATGGTAACAGCATTCGTATATCATTCAACATAACGCGCGGTTAAGGTTACGTCAATATACTGCGCTGGTTCATATTTTATACCCCATTCCCTTCAAAATCTCCTTACACACCTTCCTGTCACTCCAGGGGATAAATCCGCCTTTGACTGCCATGGTTTCTTCCGCGCCTTTGCCAGAGATCACTGCCACGTCGCCAGAACGCGCAAGCGCAAAGGCTTTTTTAATTGCCTCGCGGCGATCTTCAACAAGAAAATACGTTTCGGAAACAACATGCGCCGCGCCATCGCGGCTACGCCGCGCTGACGCGACGCCCTCTTCAACCTGTTTCATAATCTTAAGCGGGTTATCATCATAGGGATCTTCGTTCGTAACCATCACAATGTCCCCATATCTTCCCGCAAGTTCGCCAAGCGGCTTGCGCTTCGCCTGATCTCTTCCCCCTCCAACCGCGCCAAGCACGGCAATAAGCCGTCCATTCGGATGTATGCCGCGCACTGTTTCATACAAATTTTGAAGCGCGGCTGGATCATGCGCGTAATCAATAATCACCGCGAACGGCTGGCCTGCCTTTACCGCTTCTATGCGCCCCGAAATTGCAGGCACCGTTGCAAGCGCGCCGCGGATGGTGTGAAGCGAAAGCCCCATGCCAAAACAAAGCGCAATCCCCGCAAGCCCATTATATATATTTGCCTTGCCTAAAAGCGGGAGAAAAAATTCTGTTCCACGCACAAAAAATGTTGATCCGTGCTGATCCATTCTCATCCCTTCAGCGCAAAAATCCTGCGCGCTTTCTTCGGTTTTTGCGATGCCGTACGTTACGCGTTTGCCTGTTTTAAATTTTAAAAAATATTCCGCATGCGGATCATCCGCATTGATCACGCTTAAAGAATCTTTAGAAATACCTTTCTTGGCAAACGATCTCTGCGCAACATACTTAAACAGCATTCCTTTTGCGTGTTTGTACTTTTCAAAAGAGCCGTGAGCCTCTATGTGCTCTGGAGTAAGGTTCGTAAATACCGCAGCACGATAATCAATACCCCACCCCCTCTGCTGTGCCAACCCCTCGGATGTTGATTCAATCACCGCGTGCGTGCACCCGGCGTCTTTCATCTCTTTCAAAAATTCCTGCAAATGCGCATGTCCGAGCATCCCCTGTTTTAACCTATTCGCCAATACTTTATCGCCGATTTTAAAATCTATCGTTGTTGCCATGCCCACCATAAAGCCGGCGGCTTCCAGAATATGCGCGATGATATGGCACGTTGTTGTTTTTCCGTTTGTTCCGGTAACGCCAATCACATACATATGACGCGAAGGAAACCGGTAAAAGTAAGCGGCGCATACTGCCCAGCACTTATGATACTGGTTTAAGATTGATTTTGGAATGAGCTTTCGTATGCTTGATTTTAAATTATGCGGGAGATTCATGGTTTGATTAGATTATAAATTCATGGTGCGGATAACCATTGACCTAATATAATATTTTGCTATACTGACAATGTCTTTCAGTTTTAGCCATAAACTGAAAGGGTATTACATCCAAGGGTAGCCCTCCGCGAGGAGGGCTATTTCTTTACTCTTTTTCCCCTCTATGCTTTAATTCTCTACCCCATATTTCTTCTGTAATTTTCAACACATCAATATACCCATCCCCACTAGTTCGCAATTCTTCTGAAACATTATTTTTTGAGGAATAAATATAGACTTTTTTCCTCCCTTGCTTCACATAATTCACCAAGGCGAGAAAATCGGAATCACCGGAGAAAAGCACGGCAATATCGTATTTATTTATATGGTGAAGCGCATCAATGGTCATTTCAACGTCCATGTTTCCCTTTTCCTCAAAACTATCTCCGGAAGCTGTATGAGTGGCGATCCTCTTTAATTCTTTTTTACGGACGATAAAACCAAGTCCCTTTTTAAGGTAAGTAAAAAATTTGTGCTTCCCGTCAATACTATAGTCGCGCGTGCCGTCCGCAGGATACGCAGAGTAGTAAAATACCTTGATCTCTCCTGCGTCGTATCTGCTCTTGAGAAAGTCCTTCAATTTTTGAAAATCAAACATCCTGCCTTTAACCTTCTGCGTCGCCCAAAGGTTTGAGGAGTCAATAAAAACATATACGATTGGTTTTAGTGCGTTTGACATGGCTACAATAGTTACTTGCTTATATTTTCTTGTGCCAATTTCCCACCGCGTTGCTCTGCCCCTGCTATTGCCAACTCAACTTCCTTCTGAATTGTCTTATCAATGCGCTCCAAAGAATCAAGATTCCTCGCAAATGCCCTCTGCTCGGTTTTATTACGAAAATATTTAAATTTGGTTCCTTCACAGTTCCACAAAAAACAGTGCCCGTATTTTTTGCGCAAATGTTCGTTATAAATCTTAATCTGGGCCATTATTTCGATGCCTTGTTTTATAAATCTGCTCATGAATTCGTCCATGGCATTTGCGAATGACCCAAGACTGGCAACGTACTCTCTCCTTTGGTGATCGGGGTTCGGTGTTTGATTTTGGCACATCAAAATAATAAGCAGCTCATTTTTTCTCTGTAATTCTGCAAAATTATTTTTAAAGCCGGTTACCGTTTCGTTTATTTTTTTGATTCCAGCGTCAGCAAATAAAAGTTTATTGTGTAAATAGTAATTTTTCACTTTGAAATTTGGGGCATCTATATCTCTGTGAATATCAGGCATCATTGGATAATTGATACTTGTAAAATCAAACTGGCAAGCCTCCGTAGCATCTCTTATTTCAGTGATTAAGCTTCTTAATCTCGCAACAAAAATTTGTAATTCTTGACGCGTTTTATATGTATCCTCTAAACTGCGGGTAATGCCGATTTCTATGCGTCGTAAAAATTCTTTGCGCTCTTTTTTACTCTCAATGACGGACTTAATCAAAAAACCAACAAGAGAAAGGATAATAGCAAGAAGAACGCCAAGAGCACTACCAATCAATGTTTGCCATTTGTTAATAAATGCTTCCATAAATCTATTCCATCAGCTCATGAAACAACACGCCAAGCGCGTCAACGATTTTCTTTAAATATCCCAATACGCAGATCGCGCGTTACGCCAGTTTCAATTTTAGTTACTTTTCAAAAATAATAAAGCGCTCAACGCTGTATTCATAATACTCGCATCAGCTTTCGCGCCGTTTGATAAAGATAGTACCGTTTTTTCTGCAATGGTACATCAAACGCGCACGGATAAGAAATAACTTCGCCGCCAAAACCCTCTTTAAACCGCGTAATGCCTTTCCATGCATGCTCGCCTGCGCCGGGCGGCGCAACCCCCCAAAAATCATAAAAGCGATGCCCCTGCTCTTTTGCTCGCCTGATGCTTTCCCACTGCAAAAGATACGGCGCCATCATTTCTTTATAGTCATCCCGCGATCCGCCGTGAAGATACGTCGCAGTATCTCCAAAAAACAGAATAATGTTTGAGGCTATCGGCTGATTGCGAACATATGCGGTACACAAATTCGCATACAGGCCGTGCGAAGAAGGCGCAGAGAGCATCTTGAGCATGGTTTCATAATAAACATTTCTGTGCGCTTTGATGCCGTGGCGGGCAGACGCTAGTGCAAGAAGATTGATAAACTCCAAAATATTCTCTGAAGATGGCTCGGCATAACAGCGTACCTCCACCCCTTTCTTCTGCGCAAGGCGAATGTTATACCGTGTCTTGTGATGCATACGCGAAAGCATGCCAGATTCATCGCCGGAAATATCCAGCACACGGGTGTGAGGAGGCTGAATATTCTTGGTTACTCTTGCCTGCGCTTTAAACGCTGAATCAAGCGGGTCAACGCGCAGGAATATTCCCGCACGCAAGAAAAGATACTCAAAAAGCGCGGGGAGCGCGTCTTCACGCGCGCATACCGGCCCGCGCGGGCAGTACCCATAATATTTTTTAAACGGCAAAGCATGTTGTATTACAAGCGCGCTTCCCAAAAGATTTTTCTCCGCCCCCTCTTCAAACACTCCAATGCGGATAATTCTGTGAGAAAGAACTCTTTGAAATTCTCCCCACTCAAACGACTGCAAAAAAGAAGCATGTTTTTGCGAGGCAACAAAATTGTTTATCAATGAACAATCATCGCAAGAGAGCAATTTTATAGTATATTGAGGGGGCATCATCGTGTGCTTAAAAAACGCAAAGCATGTTTAACCCGATCTGAAACGCTCGTCATCTCTTGGGGTATGCTCCGCGCCGCATCCCGTGCCTCCGCAAGCGAATAGCCAAGCCCTTTTAACGCTTCTATCACGTCTGCGTCTCCCAAAAAGAACGGGCCGCTTTCCCCTGCGCCTTGTACCTCAAGTTTATGCACTTTCCCTGAAAGTTCCACAACCAGGCGTTCTGCGGTTTTTGCGCCGATTCCAAACGTGCGCAATGCAGACGCATTGCTTTGTATAAGCGCCTGTATAAGCTCTTTGGCGCCAGCCTTTTCTAAAATTCCTAAAGCAGATTTTGGCCCTACCCCTGAAACGGTAAGCAAAAGCCGAAACAACGCGCGTTCTCCGTTCGTCGCAAACCCAAACAGCGTGTGTTCTTTTTCGCTCACCTGAAAATGGATAAAAAGCTCCACGTCATCCCCGATACGAAATTGTACGATATTGGCCCCGCACATCCGCACTTCATACCCAACACCGCTGACATCTAAAATCACAGCGCTCTCTTCTTTGTATTTTAC
>CAZHCQ010000085.1:0-2683 GCA_964531415.1 uncultured Gammaproteobacteria bacterium | reverse complement strand
TGCCAAACGTGGAATGGAAAACGAAAACACCCTTTGCGAGTATTCGCCGCATTGTTCAAAACGAACGATTTTTCTTCAAAATTAAGCCTGGGCTTTGGGCGCTCTTATCGCACAAAAACAAACTACCACATAACATATTGCCAACCGATGTGATACCGAAGCAAAAACAGGAGCTTTTTAATCACAGTTATTATCAGGGTTTGCTGGTGGAAATCGGCAAATTAAAGCAGTACGAAGCTTTTATTCCAAACCAAGATAAAAACAAACAATTTTTAGGCAAAACACTCGGCGAAGTAAGTACAGAAACGGATTTTTATCAATTCAGCTATGAGCACATTGTACGAAGAGCGAAAACCGTTGATGTATGTTGGTTTAATGCGAGAAAAATGCCCAGCGTGCTTTTTGAGGTTGAGTACTCAACGAACATTCAAAATTCGTTGCTAAAATTTGTGGAGTTGCAGGATTTTAACACCAGTTTTTTCATTGTTGCTGATAAAGTGAGAAAAGCAGAGTATACAGAAAAATTAACATTAAACGCTTTTGTGCCAATCAAAAAACGCGTTCAATTCATGGATTATGACAAATTGTCTGAATGGCACGCAAAAGTTTTTGAAATTATCAAAGTGGAAAATAATTTAACTTTTTAATATGAAAATACCGCTCTCGTCATTTTTTGCAAAAGTGGTTTTACAGTTCAATCCGTTTAATATGGAAATACCGATTTCGCCATTTTTTGCAAAATTGATTTTACGATTCAATCCTTTTCGTCATGTGTTGGTGATGTGTAAAGGATACAGCGAGGATTATAAGAATTTTACCGAGCTTGTGTGGGAAGATGATAAGGATTTTGATTTTTATGACCGAGATACATATCCTGAATTTCAGCTATGGTTGTTTTAGCCAATTCGTTTTTGAAAGTTATACAAGCAAGAACAAAAGGAAGTGGCGGAATAAGTCCGCGAACCGGCTCGCCGCGCCCCAAAACCCGCGCGTTTTACGCACGAACAAAATTGGTGAAGAAAATTTTTGAAACTGCTTCATAAATTATGAACCTCTTCCTCATTCACGGACAAGACACCTATCGCTCGCTTGCGAAAGTGCGCGGGATAAAAAAGACGTTTTTAGAAAATCATCGCGATTTTGATAGTACTGTTTTTGAGGGCGGTGAGGTTGGGCTTGACGCGCTTGAAGGCGCTCTGCTTTCAAGCGGAAGTTTGTTCGCGCGTGAACAGCTCGTGATTATTAAGGGATTATTGAAAAGCAAGGGCATTGCAGGGCTTGAAGATCGGCTTCTCGCACTGCTTTCTGCGGCGCATAAAACCGGCGGAGCAAATACCGTGATTTTTTATGAGCGCACTGCGGTTGATCGGCGCACCGCGCTGTATAAGAAATTAAAAAGCATGGGACGCGAAGAAGCATATCCGCTGTTGAAGGGACAGGCTCTTTTTGCTTGGGCTGAAAATTATGCACAGCAAAAGAACATTGCAATTGACGCAGACGCGCTTGTGCTTTTATGCGGGAGCGCAGAGGCTGATTTGTGGCGGTTAAGCAATGAAATGGACAAGCTCTCTGCGTATGGAAAGGGGAGTATCAAGCGGGAAGATGTGCTTGTGTGCGGCGGGCAACAGTTTGAAACAAATATTTTTGACATGGTTGACGCGGTTGCGATGAAGCACAAAGCGCGCGCGTTTAAGCTTTTACATGATCAGCTTGAAAGCGGGGCAGAGCCGCTGTATGTAGTGTCTATGCTGGCGCGGCAATTTCGTATTGTGGTTCTTGTAAAAAATTTCATCGCAAGAAATCCCCGCGCTCATGCGCGCGAGGCCGCCGCGGCATTAGCGCTTCATCCGTTTGTGTGCGAGAAGGCGTTTTTACAGGCGCGGCTGTTCACGCATAAAAAACTCCAGTTTATTTATGAATTTTTATGCCGCATTGATGTGCGGATAAAAACAAGCCGCCTTGCGCCGTCCGTGCTTTTGGATCTGTTTTTGGCAGAAGTTGTATAAAAGTAGGGGACGCATATACGCGTCCCCTACGGACGTGCCAATTTTTTACGTAGCAGAAAGTGCGTTGACTTTTTTCATGATGCGGGATTTTTTGCGCGCCGCAGTATTTTTTTTGATAATGCCTTTGCTCGCGGCGCGATCATACGCCTTGATCGCTTTTTTGGCAATCTCGTTGCTGGTTTCTTTTTCGCGTTTTGCAACCGACCGGGCGAATGTTTTGGAAAGTTCTTTTAAATTTTTTTTCGCGGCTTTGTTCCTGATAGTCCGCGTTCGCGTTTTTCGCAGTTCCTTTGCGGCTGACTTTGTATTTGGCATAGTATAGCGGTGTGTGAATGAATAATGAATGCACTCTTAACATTAGCGATTGCGTTCAAGGCTGTCAATAAGTGCATTGCGGTTTATGTTGCTTCTTGCTCGTTTGTGGCTGTGTCCGCACTCGTTACCTATTTCAGATATTCTTTATTCGCTACTTCTTTGATCCAGCCAACCGCTAAAAGCATGTTGAGCGTTTTTGTGTCTTTGTGTTTTTCTAAGTGTTTGAGGCATGTATTCACGTTTTTTTTATCTGTAGCGGCGTTTATTACTGTTTCAATAGGAATATAAGATGCACAATGAGTGAGTACGGTATGGATAAGCATCAAAAATTCTTGGCCCGCTCCTTTATGTAAAAGTTTTTT
>CAZHCQ010000084.1:0-9326 GCA_964531415.1 uncultured Gammaproteobacteria bacterium | reverse complement strand
GCGGAAAAGGAAAATCTCGTTGTTCGCTGGGATTTAGTTTTTCGCATGCGTGTATCATAAGTTCAGCTGATACTATCGTAAAAGCGGAATAAACGCAAGATCAGCATATTATGCAATTTTTTTGAGAACATCTACAACGCGTTCCATAACTTCAACGCGGTGCGCCGGAAAATTACCAATGCGAATGTGCGCGTCTTCGTATTTTCCGTATCCAGTTCCGGCAATCAAATTCTCGCTTGCAAGCACGGCAATTGCTTTTTTAATGATTCCTCCGCCCTGCGCAGTGAAAACGATTATCGTGTTTGAGCGATGCGCTTTGTTTTTGACGAGCGCGGTAAAAACAGCGCTTGTATCAAGAAAGTCGTACAGCATGCGCGCTTTTTGTGCAGTTTCCCTGCGAATGCGTTCAATGCCTCTTTCTTGCATGTCCTCGCACACTTTCCCTAATACCGAGATGCCAAGCACATTCGGCGTTTCCGGCGTTTGATTTTTTATACTTTTTGCAAGAAGCGAACTAAAGCTATGATACGTTCCAGTGCTTGCTCCTTCAGCCTCAATCGTACGCGCCTTTTCAATACATCTATTATTTACAAGCAATACGCCAAGCCCTGCAGGCATGCCAAAGCCTTTTTGCACGGAAAAAAACGCCGCGTCAACGTGCGCATAATCTACGCGAATAAAGGGCACTGAAGACACCACATCAAGAGCAATCAGCGCGTTTGGAAATTTTTTTCTCACGGCATAGATATCTTTAAGAGGAACCGCAACGCCGGAGCTTGTTTCATTATGGGTAAAGCAGATCAGTTCTGCGGAATCTGGAATTTCAGCGTCTGCACACGTAAACCCTGTTCCAAATTCCGCTTCGTATTTTGTTGGCTGCTTTTTCAGCTCCCTGCTCATTTCAAAAAAACGCTCTGAAAACGCGCCGTTTACAAAATGAAAACTGCTCTTCGCCACGCAATTTTCAAGAAGCCGTTCCATCCATTCAGTCGCACAGCCGGTAAAAAAAATATGATATTTTTCCGGTATTTCAAGCAAAGCTTTTATCGTAGAAACAGTGCGGGCAAAAATTTTTTCAAACTCTTTGCCGCGGTGCGACAGCGAACACACGTTATTTTTTAAATCATCCGCGATGTGCGATGCAACGGTTGGATACAGCTCGCTTGGGCCTGGAGTTAAATACATATCTTTCATATAGTTAGTAAAGAATCCGAACTTTTATCGTGTGTTGAATTGCCTGCAAATCCCGCATCAAAGCGGAGTCATGCTTTTTATTAATGTCTGTAATCACATAGCCGATGCGCTCATTTGTTTTTAAATATTGCCCTGTAATGTTAATCATTCGCTTTGCAAGAACGCTGTTGATGCATGCAAGAAGCCCCGGCAAATTTTTGTGAATATGCGCAAGCCGATGCCCTCTCATAAGGGGCGAGATTTGTAAATGAGGGAAATTCACGCTCATTATTGTGTTGCCGTACGCAAGATACTCAATGATGCGGGAAGGCACATACTGGGCGATATTCTGCTGTGCTTCCTCGGTGCTCCCTCCGATGTGCGGGGTTAAAATCACATTAGGCATATGCTGAAGCGCAATCTGAAATTTTTCGGCATTGCTTTTTGGCTCTTGTGGAAATACATCTAACGCGGCGCCCCGTATTTTTCCTGCTTTCAAGAAATCTGCGAGCGCGTTGATATCAATCACAAAACCGCGGCTTAAATT
This sequence comes from uncultured Gammaproteobacteria bacterium, assembly GCA_964531415.1. Taxonomy (GTDB): domain Bacteria; phylum Patescibacteriota; class Patescibacteriia; order UBA9629; family CAZHCQ01; genus CAZHCQ01. The sequence continues at coordinate 7,606 of CAZHCQ010000084.1, read as the reverse complement.
CAAAACATACGCTCCGTTTTTCATGGCGCGAAATTCCCGCACGCCGATTAAATTCTTATTTTCAAGCCGCCCGTCTACATTCACCGAAAGTACATCAACTTTTTTCAAAAGCTCTGGAAGCGATCGGCATTTTTTTGCGTTTCCTAAAGACAGCTTGTCAACAATATCGTAGTAATACACCTCCATGCCCATATTTTCAGCAAGCACCGAGAGCTGGGATCCTATCTTCCCATATCCGATGATGCCTAATTTTTTCCCGCGCATCTCAAAACAGCCATTGCTTGATTTATCCCACACGCCGTTATGCAAATGTACGCTCTTATCAAATGCGCCGCGAAACAGCATGATCATTTCCCCAAGCGCAAGCTCAACCACGCTTCGCGTATTGCTGTAGGGAGCGTTAAATACGGCAACTCCCAAGTCTTGGCACGCTTCAAGATCAATATGGTTTACTCCAATACAAAATGCGCCGATTGCACAAAGGCGCGGCGCGCGCTGTAACAGCTCTCGTGTAACTGGAGTTTTGGACCTAATGCCCAAAACATCAATATCGTGCATTTCATGAGCAAGCGCAGATATTTCTGGGCTGTGGGGAAGCGTACGCACGCGATAGCCCTTCTTGTAAAATAACTCTTCGGCGCTTTCATGAATATTTTCAAGCAGGAGCACGTTTGGTGCGCTTTTGCTTTCGCGTTTTTGCGCTTTCACTGTTTTTGTGGCGAGCATAGTAAATACACTCTAACTTTTCCATGCTCCTCTGTGCACAAATCCTGTTATTGGTGTGCGCGTGCGGGGAGCGTTGTGGCGCTCTTGAAGGTCATTTGGAAGGCTTTTCGCATCTGACGGATACCCAATGGCGATCATGGCGATAGGCTTCATGTTTTGCGGAAGCTGTAAAAGAGTGTAGGCTTTTTCACGATCAAACCCTGCCATTTGATGCGCAATTAAATCCATTGATACCGCTTGAAGGAACAAATTTTCAGCGGCGGCTCCGGCATCATACAAGGCATGATAGTTTTCCTTTTCGCTCTTCGCAAAAAGCGTATAGGCGCATATCAGCACCAAAACGTAGGCATTTTTTGCCCATGCATTGCCTTCGGCAAGAAGCGAAGCAATTTTGGTAAATTCTTCCGGGGTTCCTTTCGTTGCGTACACAACCCGCCACGGCTGTTCATTATAAGATGAAGGCGCCCAGCGCATCGCTTCAAAAAGCGAATTCAATATTTCTTCAGCAACTGGCTTATCAGAAAACGCAAGCGGACTCCAGCGTTTTTTCAGCAGCTCCGCTATTTCATGGTCGGTTGTAATTGGTTTATAAGGATAGAAATTTTGATTCATAAAATTATGAAATAAATAATAAACTCACCATACTACATTTTTTTGCTCCATGCCAGAGGAAACAGGAGCGAGAGAATGGTATATACTTCCAAACGACCAAGAAGCATTTCTGCAATGAGCACAACCAAACCAATCGGATGGACTGACGCATAATTACTGGCAGGCCCAACTGACCCAAGCCCAGGGCCGATATTCCCTAAATTTGCAATTGACGCGGTAATTGCGGAGATTAAATCCATGTTCAAAAAAGTAAGAATGAGCGCGCCGATCGCAAATGTAGTAAGATAAATTAGCGTCAGCGCGACTACCGAAGATACAATCGCTGGTTCTATCGGGCGACTGCCAAGCCTTACCGTTGCAACCAAATTCGGCTTTACGATTTTCATCAGCTCATAACGCATCAGTTTAAAGTTAATAATGTGCCGCAGTACTTTGAGCCCTCCGCCGGTAGATCCGGTTGATGCGCCGATGAACATTAAAAACACCAGCACCATCGCCGCGCTCGCAGGCCAGAGGTTGAAATTAAAGGTCGCGTATCCGGTGGTAGTAAGAATTGTAGGCACTTGAAATACGGCAGTACGGAGAATTGTTGCAAACGGAAGATTGTGAAAATGCGTTAGAAAAAGAACAAGTGTAATCACCCCAATTGCAATAAGCGTTATGGCGGTATATGCCAAGAACTCCACATCTTTTAAAATGGCACCAATTTGACGTTTCCAGAGCACTAAAAAGGTGAGCCCAAAATTTGCCCCTGAAAGCCACATAAAAAATGCGATGATATACTCTGCGGCCGGATTTTTAAGGCCGGCAACCGATGCATTGTAATTTGAGAATCCGCCGGTGCCAACCGTGCCAAACGTATGAATCAGCGCGTCAAAGAGGTTTACCTTCACCACAAGCAGAGCGAGCACTTCAATAACCGTAATCGCAAGATATACGGTATAGAGAATTTTTGCGGTTTGGCTGATACGAGGAACGAGCTTGTCTGCTTTCAAGGGTCCCGGAGATTCCATGCGAAAGGATTGCATTCCGCCCACGCCAAGCTTGGGAAGAACCGCAATAGCGAGAACAACAATGCCCATACCGCCAAGCCAGTGAGTAAAAGAACGCCAAAATAAAATTCCTTTCGGTAAAATTTCAACGTCGGTAAAAATGCTTGCGCCTGTTGTGGTAAACCCAGAAACAGTTTCATAAATGCTCTTGATGATGCCGACAGCGATACCGTTATCAACAAAATGCATCACATAAAAGGGAATTGCGCCTAAAATGCTTGCGCCAATCCATGAAAAAGTAACAACAGCACAACCGTCTCGAACGCCAAGATCATTTGTGTCAGCCTGATGGGTTGCCCACAGCAGTAAGGCGCCGATTATAAGCGCGCCAAACGCCCCGCTTGCAAGAGGAAGAGGGGATTCGCCATACACTACGGAAACAATTCCGGACAAAAGCATTGAAATCCCCACCACAATAAGCACAGAGCTTGTAATTTTGAGAACGCCTTTGAGGTGCATATTACAAAACTTTTTTTAAGGCCTCCTTGTCTTCATCAAACAGAAACAACAAAACGCGGTCGTCCATGCTTAATGTCCGCTCTGGCAACACCGTCAAAAATTCTGTGCCGCGCTTGAGCACAATAATTTTGGATTTTTTAAACGGAAGCGCGTTCAGTAATTTTCCTTCAATCGGCGAACCTTTTCTGACCAAAAATTCAACACACTCTAGTTTGTTATACAGGAGCACATTTCTGGAGATGATGGTGTCTGCTTTATGAAATCGCATGATTTTGTTTGCAGTCAACAGGCCCGGGTTTAAAAATGAAGTCACCGGGATTGTTGACATGAAACTTACATGCTCGGGATAGCGCACAAGCGCAATTGTAAGGGGCACGTTTTCTGCAAATGCAATACAGCATGAAAATAAATCCCGCTCAAAGTTTGAAGAAAGCGCAATAAATGCATCATAGCTGTAAAATTGTTCCTGCTTCGCAAAATAAGGCTTTGAAGGATCACCGATAAGCACAGGAAATGACGTAAGCGTGCTCATCATCTCTGCGGTTTTCTCGTCTTCCATAACGAGCGTAATATCTTTTACCCCCCTTTTTTCCATTGCGTGCGCGAGGTCAACCCCTGTGGTAAGGCTCTTATATCCGCCTCCATAAATCATTGCCTTGCGAATAGGGCGCGATTCCGGGAATATCGCGGCATGCAACTTTGGCATCAGCCCTGTTGGCAAGCAATAGTAAACATACAAAAATTCGTTCACGGTTATGGTGTCGTCGTAGGGTTTAATATCGCCAACTTGAGTATAGGCAAGCGGAAGCACTGTTTCAGGAAGAGGCACCTCGCTTAATTTTTTTCCATAATGGTGCGAGGATTTCCCAAAGGACAACATACTCACCATGTACTGATGATCCATAAAATGCTTGATGTCTGCACAGCCCGGATATTCAATGAGCTTGCTCATTTCATGCACAAGTGTATCTTCAGTAGCAATAATTTCATCAACTCCAAGGGATTCCATTGCTTTCATGTCGGTCATTGCACTATCCATTCTTTGATTTAAGCGGGCTATTTTTTGCGGAACGCCGGCAAATTTTGCAAGTGTACATGAAATAATATTTGCTTCATCGTTATCAGTGAGCGCTAAAAAAAGCTCGCAATGCGCAATATCCGCCGCCTCAAGCGTGTGTACATCCGTTGCCCTGCCTTCAAACACATTCACATCAAGTCGGCCCTGGAGCGTTTTTACGATTGCCTTATTCTGTTCTACGACCGTTACGTCATGTCCCTCTCTCATGAAATATTCGGCAGTAATGAAGCCGATTGTGCCTCCTCCAATAATGAGAATTTTCATAGTGAATAAAAAATGACGTGGTCGGGGTGAGAGGATTTGAACCTCTGATCTCCTGCTCCCAAAGCAGGCGCCTTAGCCACTAGGCCACACCCCGAAAAAATAGTGGTGATGGTGGGTATATGTGGACTTGAACCACAGACCTCCACGATGTCAACGTGGCGCTCTAACCAGCTGAGCTATATACCCCAGAGCATGATAAATTTCATCATATAGTACTATTGCCTAAAAAATCAAGGCAATGTATTTTGCATTTGACGCCCTTGATGTTTGTATATATCTTAATAATAGCATATTGAAATTCTCAACATGGGCCCGTAGCGTAGCTGGTAGCGCGCTTCCATGGCATGGAAGAGGTCAGGAGTTCGAATCTCCTCGGGTCCACCATTTCAGATTTGCTCAATAAATAGGTAGTGTACTTTTAACAGAAGCCTTGCAATGCAAGGCTTCTCTGTTTCCCCTTCCTCCCCAATTCATGCTAGGATATATTCACCATGAAAATCAAAAAAGAAATTAAGCGGCATCCGTTATCTTATTTTGAATCGGTTATTTTTTCGCCGCAGTTTATTATTCCAATTATCCTGTTTTTGCCGTTTTTAAAAGAACAGCGTTACCGCGAGTTTGTAATAGTATTTTTTGTGCTTTTTATTCTGCCGTTTTCGTTTTTCTTATACCAGTATAAAACAAAGAAAATTTCAAACTGGGATATTCCCAAAAGAAAGGAACGGGAATCGATTTATTTCGTGGGGCTTGGTGCTTTTGTGCTTGCGCTTTGGTATGTGCATGCGTACTCAACGCCGTTTATTTTTCGCGCGTATCTCGTGTTTTTAGTACTCGGCGTAGCGGCCGCGCTGATGAATGTGGTGACAAAAATCAGCGTGCATGTGATGTCTTTGATGGTGTTGTGCATTCTGCTTGTTGCGTACTTTCAGGTTTCGCTTTTGATTTTTCTCTTTGTGCCAATTCTTGGAGTGTCGCGCATTATACTCAAGCGGCATAAAGTACATGAAGTTTTGCTTGGCGTTCTTGTTCCAGCACTCTGCTATGCGGCCGTGTTTATGATTCAGCGCGTATGAAAACGGACACACACACATTTGTACATACGGGCGGGCGTGTTCGTTTAGACAGATTTTTAACTGAACGCTTGGCAGGGCAGGCCTCGCGCGCAGTGGTGCAAAAATGGATTGAGCAGGGTTGTGTACATATAAACGGGCGGGCGCCAAAAAGCGTGCATCAGTTTTTGCGCACCGGAGATACGGTTACGGTTGCTCATGGCGAAACTTCACATGCGGGAAGCACCGAGCACTTTACGAGTGCGGACATTCGCATTATCCATGAAACGAAAGACTATGTTGTGGTTGAAAAACCGGCGGGAATGCTCACGCATGCGGTAAAGGAAACCGATGTTGGCGGGCGCGATTTAGCGTCTTTGCTTGTGTTGGCGTATCCAAAGATGCGGGGAGTTGGCCCAGCGCACCGCTGTGGCATTGTACACCGTCTTGATAAAAAAGTTTCCGGGGTGATGATTATTGCACGCACGCACGCGCTGTATGATTTTTTGCGAAGCCAGTTTAAGGAGCGCCGTGTTTCCAAAGAATATTGTGCGCTCGTGCACGGAAGAGTTGCCAAAGACGAAGGGGAGATACGTTTTGCAATTTCAAGAAGCAAGAAATCAGGAAAATTTGTGGCAAAGCCTGCCTCAACCACCGACGCGCGGGCGAAATACGCGCTGACGCATTTTGCGGTTTTGCAGAGATTCCGCGGATACACCTTGCTTTCCCTTTCAATTCATACGGGAAGAACGCATCAAATTCGCGCGCACTTGAGCGCGTATGGTCACCCTGTTGTGGGGGATGTGATGTATTGCCCAAAAACTTTGAAAACGAACTTAAAACTTGATAGACTGTTTTTGCATTCGCACAAGCTCGGTTTTTTTAATGTAGACGGCGCGCGGCAGGAATTTATAAGCCCGCTTCCTTCCGAGCTTTCTACTATTTTGGAAAAACTGCCGTCGGCGTAATCTGCAATTCTATGGAAAAGATGCCTCTTAAAGACACAAGAATGTTTATTATTTCCGGATCGTCCGGGGTTGGGAAAAGCTCTGTCGTAAAAGGGCTTCTTGCACGGATGCCTGATTTGGAATTAAGCGTGAGCTGTACAACGCGCCCGCCTCGGCCTGATGATCAAGCGGGCAAAGTATATCAATTTATGAGCAAGGACGAATTTCAGGCACGCGTGCAGAAGGGTGATTTTTTAGAATGGGCGTTTGTGCACGGAGAACATTATTACGGCACATTGAAATCCGAGATTGAGCGCATCAGAGCGAGCGGGAAAATCCCTCTTTTAGAGATAGAGGTTCAGGGAGCGCAGATTTTAAGCGCACAGTTTCCAAACGTCGTTACTATCTTCATTAAGCCGGAATCCGTGGAAGAGCTTATTGCGCGGATCCGGCGGCGCGGAACCATGAGCGAGGCGGAGCTTACCAAGAGGATGCACAGTATACAGATGGAAACTGCGGAGTCTGAAAAATATGAGTATAGCGTGCTCAACCGTGAAGGAGAGCTGGGAAAAACCGTAAACGAGGTGGCAAAAATTATCCAAAAGTATAGAGATCGTTACAGTGCAACTGGTTGACCGCAGGTAAAAAGTATGCTATACTTCCCTCTGTCAGTTGAAAGACTGGCAGAAGAAAAGTCCTTACTTCTCACGCGTGTTTAGTAAGGACTTTTTATTTGAAAATTTAGGAGGAGTACAATGTTGTATGCGTATCTGCTTCACGTTGGAGCCATTCGCTTCAGCCGAAACTGGAATTGTGGGTTTTTGCCCATTTTTTCGCCTCATTATCAAGAGGCTATAGGCTGTTGTCAACTTTGAGGTTTTTGCCCATCCTTTGGATGCCGCTTCACCTCTTTCTGTGGCTACATGTTGGAGCTGTGCCTTATCGCATGTCTTCCTCTTAACCTAAAGAGGAGTTCCTGACAAACCCAGTAATACGATGCTTGAGAGCCAACTTTTTGCGGGCACCCCAAGCAAGCGTATGAACGGTTTATCAGGGACTCCTCAAAAATAAAAATAAAATGGTGAAAATAGTGTTTGGTTCTTAATGTTTGAGCTTGGAAAGCCTGCCCTTATTTTTTAAGGAGCAGGCTTACGACAAGCAAGCTCAAGCATCAAGAGCCAATACGCTATCGCTGTAGCCAAAAAAATATGCAGAAAGTACATCAATTTGTACAAGATTATTTTAACCACGATTATGTGGTTGCCGCATGCGGGGCTGCTATTAGCACGCTTGCATATGTAACGGCACTTGGGCTCAACTTATCATAAACAACGGAAGTGTATTAAGATATTATTTTTACACGCCGTGCTATGAACGAGCCATGAAATAAAATTGTATATCAATTAAAAGCACCCGCCT
>CAZHCQ010000083.1:0-16037 GCA_964531415.1 uncultured Gammaproteobacteria bacterium | reverse complement strand
AATGTTGTTGGCTCCACAGTGGATCGGAAATCAGATAAAACACTCTATTTGAAAGCTGGCCCGGAGCAGGCAGTATGCTCAACAAAGGCAACAACCGCGCACATCGCGCTGTTTTTGCTTTTGGCATACGGTGTTGCGGATAAGCTTGCGATAGGAAAGCGCTTTTTAGTTGACGTTGCTTCACATGTGAATGATATGCTGAACCCGCGCTATGAGGAAATTATCATTCGGCTTGCGCATCAACTGAAGGATTGGAGGGATATGTACGTGATTGGCCGCGGAATTTCCTACCCTTTGGCGCTTGAAATTGCGCATAAAATTAAAGAGGTGAGCTATATCCATGCAGAGGGAATGGCCGGAGGGGAACTCAAACACGGAACATTGTCTCTTATTGAAAAGGGGACCCCGGTTATCGTGCTTGTTGCGGAGGACAAGAATAAAGCGGCAATCTTATCTAATGCAATGGAAATAAAGGCGCGAGGAGGATATATCATTGGAATCGCATGCGAGCCGCATCCTCTTTATGATTATTTTATCAAAGTACCAAACATTGGTTTTGGTTTTCCAATTGTGAGCCTTATTCCGGGGCAGATGCTCGCGTATCATTTGGCTGTGTTGCGGGGCTTAAATCCTGATAAACCAAGAAATCTTGCAAAATCAGTGACGGTAAAGTAAATCTTTATGCGCGACCAGGAATTTAGAAAATTGACAAAAGATCGGACAGGGCTGGTTGGCTGGTTTATGATTTTCTTTATTATTTTGATTGTTGCGCTGTTTGTTTCTGCTTTATTTATAGCGCAGATCGGCTTTGTATACTTTCCTTTTTTGCCCCATATTGCTTTGTTTCGCTCCGTCCCGACACGAATCGTTGATGCATCGCATGCCGACGTTCAGGCAATGCAAACAAAAATTGAAGAGGCAATACGCACAGCCTATAAAGCATCAAACGGAAAACTTGTGCCCGTTGAGCTGACTTTCTCCGAAGAGGATGTAACCTCGCTTGTTCAAACCGAGTTCAATATTCAAAAAAAAACAGAGAGTGTTCCCCGCGGCAACGAGCCGTCTTTTGTTGTAAAAAAAGCGCAAATTGCCTTTAATCATGATCAGGTTGAATTTTATGCTGATTTTACGGGTGAAATATCGGCGCTTGGATTATCAAATGTCCGTACCAATTCTTCTATGAGGGTGGCTTTTCGCCCCTATCTTGAAGATCAAAAAATAAAATTTGAGATGAAGTCAGTGCGTATTTCGGGAGTGCCTCTGCCCCATGCAATGGTTTCAAGGGTTGTTTCGCAACTTGTTGGCACCCAGCTTGAAAAATTTAATGAGGATATTGCAAAAAAGATGATTGTTCAAAAGCTTGTTTTTGAAAAAGGAATCATGAAAATTTCTGCGCAACTGAAGCCCGGCGAGGCGTTTGTGATTGAACAAATTTCTTCTCCTCCCGTTGTTGATTAATCCCATACGAGCTGGCCAGCTTGCTGATATTCGGTAACGCGCGTTTCAAAAAAATTTTTTTCTTTGCGTATATCTATAATCTCGCTCATCCATGGGAGCGGATTTTGAGAACCATACACTTTTTCAAGATTAATCCGCTCAAGTCTGCGGTCAGCTATATATTCTAAGTATTCTTTAATAATTTCGGCGTTGAGCCCAAGAATGCCGCTTGGCAGGCAGTCTTTCGTGTATGTATATTCAAGGTCAACGCCTTTTTTTATGTTTTTTGTAATGAGTATTTTAAACTGGGGTGTCCATATCTCCGGATTTTCTGCAACAATGGTATTGATAAGATCCGTGCCAAACGCAAGATGGACTGATTCATCGCGCAGAATATATTGAAATTGCTCCCCAATGCCAATCATGCGATTTTGCCGCAAAAAGGAAAGCATCATTGCAAAACCTGCATAGAAAAAAATGCCTTCCATAATGACGTAATAGCCAATGAGGTCATGCACAAAACGCTGGATATTCTCTGTTCCTTCAGTGGTAAAGAGCGGATCAATAATTGATTTTGTCATGTCTACTACAAAATCATCTTTTTCTTTAATTGTTGGGATGGTGATATACATGTTAAATATTTCATCCGGGGCAAGCCCGAGCGAGTCACAACAATAAATAAACACATCAGTATGAATTGCCTCTTCAAATGCTTGGCGCAAGAGGTACTGCCTGCATTCAGGGTTACTGACATGGCGATACACCGCAAGCACTATGTTATTTGCTGTGAGGCTTTCTGCAGTTGAGAAGAAACCAAGATTCCACAAGATAAGGCGCCGCTCCTCCGGCGAGAGGCCATTTGGTTTTTTCCAGAGTTCAACGTCTTGTTGCATGGGCACTTCTTCCGGCGCCCAGTTGTTTGCGACGCCAGTTTTGTAATAGTCGCGCGCCCATAAATATTTCATGGGTAAAATTTTATTCGGATCTATCGCGGAGCAATTGATGATTTTTTTTCTTTATTGAGGTGTGCTGTATTCATAAGAGAATGGGTGTGAGTAGAGTTATTGGCATGCTTCACAGTCTTCAGTCTGAAGATTGCATACCCCGTCTGCGTTGACTTTTTCAGCAGTCGTTTCCGTGAGGTTAATTTCTATTGATCCGTTTTGATGAATGAGTATTGGGTCGGGCGGCGGGGGCGTACTGCGGTTCAGTTTCATTGAGTACGAAATTTCTTCTGGGGCGGGATTTTTTATTTGTTTGTCTCTGTTGATGTCAATCGTGCTTTTCTCAACGCCTGATGCGGCTCTTGTTCGCAGGTAATACGTTGTTTTGATTCCCCTTTTCCATGCAAGCAGATATACATCCGAGATCTGCTTCCCATTTGTGGTATTTAAGAATATGTTTAAAGACTGGCTTTGGTCAATCCATTTTCCCCTTCGTGCGGCGGCTTCAATTAAATATTCCGGTTTGATCTCAAAGGCTTCCTTATATTTGTCTTTGATTTTCTGCGGTATGGACTTAATGCTTTGGATACTCCCGTCGTTGAATTTGAGATCGTCAAGCGTTGAGAGATCCCATAACCCGATTGCTTTAAGATCATTCACTAAATAGGGGTTCATAATGGTAAATTCACCGCTCATATTGGATTTCACATACAGATTTTGGTAAATCGGTTCAATGGAAGGGAAGCAGTCACAAATGTTGGAAATCGTTGCGGTGGGCGCAATCGCCATGCAGTTTGAATTTCGCATGCCGTATTTTTTAATTGCCTCTTTGACGCGATCCCAATTGAGCGTTGCTGTTCTTGGAACGTCAATTTGGACGCCGCGTTCTTGTTCAAGCAGGTCAAGCGTGTCTAAGGGGAGAATACCCCGATCCCATTTTGATCCTTTAAAGGTTTCATACGCCCCGCGCTCTTTTGCAAGCTTGGTTGAGGCCACTATGGCGTAATAGGAGATGACTTCCATACTCTGATCTGCACATTCAAGCATTTGTGCTGATTCAAAATTGATGTCCAGTATATAAAGCGCGTCTTGAAAGCCCATGATGCCAAGCCCAACAGGGCGATGCTTGATGTTAGAATATTTGGCTTCCTCGGTCGGATAAAAATTTAAGTCAATGATGTTGTCAAGCATACGCATTGCCGTTTCAACTGTTTGCTTGATGAGTTCATGGCTGAATTCACCATTTACAATGTGCATAGGAAGATTGAGCGACCCCAGATTGCAGACGGCGGTTTCTTCTTTTGAAGTATTGAGGGTGATTTCAGTGCAGAGGTTGGAACTGTGAATAATGCCGGCATGATCCTGCGGGGAGCGGACGTTGCACGCATCTTTAAACGTAATCCACGGATGGCCAGTTTCAAAAAGGCGGGTAATCATTTTTTTCCACAGATCAGAGGCTTTGACCTTTTTGAAAAGCCGTATTTCGCCGCGTTCTGCCTTTTTTTCGTATGCGATATAGCGTGCTTCAAATTTTTTACCGTAGGTGTGGTGCAAATCAGGAGTGTCGTCGGGCGAGAAAAGAGTCCATTCTTGATCCTGCTCTACGCGCTTCATGAAGAGGTCAGGGATCCAGTGCGCGGTATTCATATCATGCGTCCTTCTTCGCTCGTCGCCCGTATTTCGCCGCAAATCCAGAAAGTCTTCAATATCAAGATGCCATGTTTCTAGATAGGCACACGTTGCCCCCCTTCGTTTGCCTGATCGGTTGATTGCAACGGTTGTGTCATTGGCAATTTTTAAGAACGGTATCACTCCTTGGCTTTCAACATTTGTGCCTTTGATAAGCGCACCAGTTGCGCGGATATTTGTCCAATCATTCCCGAGCCCGCCGGACCATTTTGAAAGTTGTGCATTGTCGCCAATGCATTTAAAAATATGGTCAAGGGAGTCCTCAACTGTTGTCAGATAGCAGGAGGACAGCTGAGGGTGCAGAGTTCCTGCATGGAAGAGCGTTGGCGTTGAGTTGATAAAGCGCAAGGAAGAGAGCACTTCATAAAATTCAACCGTCCATTTTTCTTTTTCATCTTCTTTTTCGTTGAGCGCAATGCCCATTGCAACGCGCATCCAGAACATCTGGGGCGTTTCAAGCCGCTGATTATTCTCACGATCATAAATAAAGTACCGATCGTAGAGAGTTTGCAAGCCGCGATAGGATAACAGCTGGTCCCGATTCAGCTTTAATTTTTTGGAAAGCGCGGGTAAGTCAAAATTGAGCATTTGAGGATCAAGCCGCCCTATTTCAACGCTTTTTTTAATATTTTTTACAAATGCGTTTTGGTACTGCTCCTCCAGAGTTTCATGTGAAAATTTTTCGCCAAGCGCTTCCCGATACAGATTTGCGAAGAAGATATTATTCGTGATTGCCATATACACCGGGTCTTTCTCAATGAGGGATTTTACCGTCATCACGGCTAATTGCGCAATTTCCGCGGTGGCAATTCCATCGTAAATGCTTGCTTCAGCTTGTTTGACGAGACTGTCAATGTCAACCACCCCTTCATAGCCGTTGCACGCATAGAGAAAATACCTATGCAGTTTCTGCGGATTGAACAGCTCGCGTGCGCCGTTTCTTTTGACAACATAGAGAGCGCGCGCTTCTATTTTTTTCTTAATTTCTTCATGGCGCTCACGCAGCTGCTTTTGCCGTTCGCGGTAGAGGATATATGCCTTTGCAATATCAAAGTAGCGATATTCCATAAGCGTTCGTTCAACAATATCTTGTACGCCCTCAACATCCGGAATTCTTTCTTTACCATATCGCGCTTCAAGCTGTTTGAGTATTGCTGATAGAAGTTCGTCAGTGTGGAGCGGATTCACCTTTCCGTTTACCGCAACCATTGCCCGCCCTATGGCCTCGGAAATTTTTTTCGGCATAAAATCAACAGTGTCTCCGTTTCGTTTTTTAATTTTTTGTATCAACATAATAAAACTTCTAAAATTTGAATAAATAGCCCCAGAAAGTCCAAAAGAAGGAAAAAGTGCCTCTTTAAAATGGGCACTTTTGTGTAGGGTGTGCGCATTGCGCAACCCCTACATATAGTAGGTGTATTATATGCCTGCCCACTAGATGTGTCAATTTGCTTTGAATGGAGCATTCCCAAACAGTTTATCCACAGGGACGATGAACCAATTTTTAAAAATTTCTATCCGTTGCTCTTTGGGCAGTTATTTGGTACACTCTTGGCATGGTTTATACTCCTCAAGAACTCAAAATTGAGATCAAAAATGCTCTTTCGCGGGCAGTGCGCGCACAGTATGAGCGGGATGTTGCGGCTGATTCCATTGAGCTTACCGCGCCTCCAACCCCTGATCTGGGTGATTTTACCTATGCAGTTTTTTCGCTTGCAAAGGAATTGAAGACGCCATCTCACCTAATCAGCGGCACGGTTGCAAAAGCCATGGCTTTAAGTACGCATCCCTGCATTGCTGATGTACGGGCAGTCGGGGCGTACATAAATATATATCTGAAGGAGGGGGTGTATGCTCAAGGTGTGTTAAACGCAATTTTTGAAAAGCAAGAACGCTATGGATCATCTGCAACCGGAGCAGGAAAAAGCATGTTAATTGAATATTCTCAACCAAATACGAACAAGCCACAGCATATAGGGCATTTCCGTAATAATGTACTTGGGGATTCGCTCTCACGCATTCTTACCTATCTTGGTTATACGGCCATCAAAGCGAATATTATTAATGATCGCGGTATTCATATCTGTAAGTCAATGCTGGCGTATCAGAAGTGGGGAAACGGAGAGAATCCGGCCTCATCTGGCTTGAAACCGGATCATTTTGTGGGAAAGTACTATGCGCTTTTTAGCAAAAAAGAAAAAGAAGAGCCCTCGCTTCTTGAAGAGGCCCAGCATCTTCTCAAAAAATGGGAGGAAGGGGATGCTGAAACCTTGCGGTTATGGGAGCAGATGAACCGGTGGGTGTATGAAGGTTGGGAGAGTACCTATAAGAATTTAGGCATTACCTTTGACGAGGTTGATTATGAAAGTAAAATTTACATGATGGGAAGGGACATGATTTCGTCAGGTGTCAAAGAGGGAATTTTTTATAAGCGTGAAGACGGCGCAGTAGAGGTGAACCTTGAAGAGCAGAAGTTGGGGAAAAAAGTTCTTTTGCGAAAAGACGGCACAAGCGTGTATATTGTTCAAGATCTTGCTCTCGCGCGCCTGCGCATTGAGCGGCATCCCGATGTTTTTCGGTTTGTGTATATTGTGGCATCTCCGCAAGAGTATCATTTCCATGTGTTGTTCCGCGTGCTGGATATGCTGGGCGTGCGCGCGTCGTTTTTCCATTTAAGTTATGGGCTTGTTGCTTTAAAAACAGGGAAAATGAGTTCGCGCGATGGGAATGTTGTATTAGGGGATGTGCTCATGGAGGAGTTGTATGCTTTGGCGCACGAGGAGCTTGCAAAGCGCGATACGCACGATGATGAACGCGCGAAAAAAATTAGCATTGCCGCTTTGAAATATTATCTTTTAAAGATACATCCAAGCCAAACATTGCTGTTTGATAAAGACGTTGCCATATCCTTTGAAGGAAATACTGGGCCCTATATGCTCTATACCTATGCACGGATTCAAAGTGTTTTGCGTAAAGCAGGCCATAAGAGCCGGGCCGGTGTTTTATGGAGCGCTTTAAAAACAAGTCAAGAAAAAGAGATGATTCAGCTCTTAGATCGCTTTCAAGATGAACTTATTCAAGCGGGTACTACGTATAACCCTGGTCATCTGTGTAATTATTTGTGGAGTCTTGCGAAGTCGTTTAACACGTTTTATCACGACAGCAAAATCATTCACGCAGAAAGCAGCGAGCTTTCGCGCGCGCGCATTGCACTTGCAGATGCTGTGTCGCGAGTGATGAAAATTGGGCTTGGCCTGCTTGGCATTGAGCCCATAGAGCAAATGTAATCTATTTCGCTATGGAAAACCTGTATCCTATTAGCCTTACAAAACAAATCGGCGATATCATGGTTGCGGGAAAAACCATTGACTGGTGGATTGCACAAGGCGTTGCTGTTCCTCATTTTGAGTACTCCTTTGAGCTCATTTCGTGGTTTAACGATCATGTGGCAGAGCTCGTTTCTTCACGGCTTTCAGAATTTAACCTGCATGAAGCAGCGATGAAGGGGGCGGGTGCGCTCGGAGAAGGCGTCAAAATTTCCGATTATGTTGTGTTAGATACATCAAATGGGCCGATAATTATAGATGATCACGCTCATATTGAGCCGTTTTCCTATCTTGTGGGGCCTCTTTATATCGGGCGGCACGTTGAAATCAAGAGCCATTCAAGAATCGGTCCGTGTGTTTCTTTGGGGGATTACTGCAAAGCGGGAGGGGAGGTTGCCTATTCTTTATTTCAGAATTATTCAAATAAAGCACACGATGGGTTTATTGGGCATAGCTATGTGGGTTCATGGGTGAACATTGGAGCAGGATCGGCTGTGTCTAACTTAAAAAGCACTTATGGGACAATCAAGGTTCAGGCAGGTGAACAAAAAATTGATACAAACATGCAGTTCTTAGGAACGAGTATTGGAGATTTTGCAAAACTTGCAGTACATACAACGATCAGGGGAGGGGTATGTATCGGCGTCAATTCGTATGTGTCAGGGCTTATTTCAAAGCACGTTCCTTCTTTTGTGATGATGACTGAAAGCGGCGATAAGGTGGTAGACATTCACAGCGCGCTTCTGACCCAGCAACGTATGTTTTTGCGGCGAAATGTTTCGCAAACCGAAGCCGACAAAGATCTGTTAAAAAAAGTTTTTGCAAAGAGAGCAACTAAATGATGATCTATGGAATTTGGCATGCTTTTTCTGGCAACAATGCTCATTCTCGTGATGATTCTCGCGGCCGTTTTTTATGTGATAGTAAAAAAAATTGATCGTGTTGGTGCGATGAAAAAGGATGACGCATCGCTCCTGCTGATTCAAGAGCAAATCAAGGACATTAACTCGCATCTTGAACGATCCAATATTCGCCTTCAGGACGGGCTTTCCGAGGCCAATAAAACACTGCAATCCCAATTTGCAAAGAGCGCAGAGATTATTACAGAGGTTACTAAAAAGCTCACAGAATTGCATGAAACCAACAAGCAAGTGCTGGGTTTTACTGGTAAACTTGAAGGACTTGAACATATTTTAAAAAATCCAAAACAGCGGGGAATTTTAGGTGAATACTTTTTAGAGGCAGTGCTCTCAAATGTTCTTCAGCCGAATCAGTACAAAATGCAGTATGCATTTGACGGCGGAGAAACGGTTGATGCGGTGATCTTTTTTAATGAGAAAATCATCCCGATAGATGCAAAATTTTCCCTTGAAAAGTATAACGTATTGGTTGAAACCGCAGGAGATAGCGAACGCGCGGGGCGAGAACGGGATTTTAAATCCGATGTGAAGGCGAGAATAGATGAAACTGCCCGCTATATTCGGCCCCAAGAGGGAACAACGGACTTTGCATTTATGTTTGTTCCGGCAGAAGGGGTATATTATCATTTGCTTGTGTCTCAAGTAGGGGAGCACAGCGGCACTCCCTATGATTTAATTGAGTACGGATTTAAAAAGCGGGTCATTCTTGTTTCGCCGACATCTTTCTTTGCCTATCTCCAAACGGTTCTCCATGGCTTACGGGCGCTTACAATGGAAGCGTCAGTGGCAGAAATTATCAAAAAAATTGGAGACATGGACAGGCATTTGAAAAGCTATGAACATTATTTGAGAAAATTGGGCGCGCATTTAGCCGCCGCAGTCAGTATGTATAATCAAGCCTATCGGGAGTTTAAAAAAATAGATCAAGACGTATACAAAATTTCCGGAAACTCGGAAGACGTTGAAGTGTTGGCGCTTGAAAAGCCAATGAATCATGAGAATTGAATATGAAATTATATATTGACACGATAGAACGGGATACCGTTGAAGTTGCCTTGATCAGCGAGTCTTTAGGGGTGTTCTGCAGAAAAAAATATATTGGAAAAACAGATAGGCTTCTCCCCTTGATCTTCCTTCTTTGTAAAAAAAATAATTTTTCACCATGTGAGTACACTGGTATATGCATGAGGCATATAAAAAGTACGGCGTTTACGTCAATGCGCATCGGCATGGTGGTTGCGAATGCGCTTTCCTATCTTTTGCACATTCCAGTGTATGAAGTACACTCTTTGAGCACTCTTCATTTGTTGGAGCCAAAAATGTTCACGTTTGGCTTATATGCAGGCGAGCCGCATCATACTGCACGCAGAGCAACCGTTTGAAAGCGCGTGTAGAAAAATATACATTTGTGTTTGTCCTCCTTTCTCTGCGAGAGGAGGATTTTTTTGTGGAAAACGTGTGTGTAACATGCACTTGAACGCCATTGACCATGGGGTTAAGAGTGGGGTATACTCTAAATTAGATGGGTGAAAGTGGTTGTAAGTGGGGAATACATAAGATCTGCTTACAAAATTCAAAATAAGATGTTTATTGGAGAATATCAGCACACTGTTGACGATAAGGGCAGAATTGCGATTCCCTCAAAGTTTAGGGCGCTTTTGAAGAAAGGGGCGGTTGTTACACGAGGGCTTGATAATTGTTTGTTTTTGTACCCGCGATCAGAATGGGATATTCTCGCAGGAAAGCTCGCCAGTTTGCCCATTAGCCAGGAAAAAAATAGAGCATTTGCTCGGCTTATGCTCGCTGGAGCAATGGATGCGCCGCTTGATGGGCAGGGAAGAATTAATATGCCGGAGTATCTCATTGAATTTGCCGGGCTTGAGAAAACAGTGGTGATAGCTGGGTTATATAATAGGCTTGAAATTTGGAACCAAACAGCATGGGTTAAGTATAAAAAGGGAACTGAAAAAAATAGTACTGCAATAGCTGAAGCGCTTGGGGCGCTCGGAGTTTAAAAATATATGAGATTGGTCAAAATAATATTTTCTTAAGTTCAAAATTAATGGTGCGCTATGCATACGCCAGTTTTGATTCAAGAAGTCAGTAAGTTATTGAATTGTGCGCCGGGGAAAAATTTTATTGATTGCACAGCCGGAAGCGGGGGGCATGCGCAGATGATTTTACGCCTGACTGCTCCAAACGGAAAGCTCATTGCCATAGATATTGACCCCCATGCGATTGAAAGAACAAAAGAGATACTCCGCCCATTTGGCAAAAGGGCAGTACTGGTGAACGATTCATATATCCATATTGCACGCATAGTTGCATGCGCGAAGATTGGAACTATTGACGGAATACTGTTGGATTTAGGAATATCGTCTGAACAGCTGGAAGATTCTTCTGCAGGGTTTAGCTTTCAAAGAAATGGGCCGCTTCTGATGACATTCTCGGGCAGAAAAGACGGCCTTACCGCAGAGCAGGTTATTAACTCGTTTTCTGGGCAAAAGCTCTACGAGATCATCACGGAGTATGGCGAAGAGCAATCCGCACGATCTATCGTGAAGAATATCCTTGCATATCGGGAAAGAGCGCACATGAGCGATACCGCAGAGCTTGCCCGAATTATTTCTGAAAGTGTTCCGCCACAAGCCCGTTGGCGAAGCAGAATCCACCCGGCAACAAAAACATTTCAAGCGATCAGAATGTATGTCAATGATGAGTTGCATACTATTCAAGCAGTCATTCCGAAAGCAGTAGGAATTCTGAAACAAGGAGGAAGGCTCGGCGTTATCTCATTTCATTCCCTTGAGGATAGGATTGTAAAAACTGAATTTAAAAAAGCAGCTCAAAGCTGTGAATGTCCGCCAGATTTTCCCGTATGCGCCTGCAGGAGGAAGCAGCTGGTCACGCTTGTTACAAAAAAGGCAATAAAACCGAGCGCGAAGGAACAAGCAGAAAATCCGCGCTCCCGAAGCGCACGACTGCGCGTTGTTGAAAAAATTTAAAAAATAAAATTTATATTATTTATATGAGGCCAAGTCATCAAGAGAAATTATATTCATTTATTGTAAGAAATTTTATTCTGTGCATGATTATTGTATTTGGCGCGATGTATTTTTCCCTTACTATGTCCCTTGCGTCATCAGGGCAAAAAATAGTTGATTTAAGGCATGAAAAAGACCTGCTGGCAGAGGCAAATGAGAAAAGCCGCTTTGCAATCGCTGAAAATGAGTCAATTGGAAAAGTGTCGGTACAGGTGGAGATCCTTGATTTACAAGGCGTTGAAGCGTTTCACTATGTTACACTTTCGCCTGAAAATGTGGTTGCAAAACGATAACGTATTTTACACAAACCAACAAACCATTGAAGAATATTCATGCACGAGGAACAGTAAAAAAAAAATTTGCCGTGGATCGGATGAGCATCATCGCCATGTTTCTTTTTTTATTTGGATTGAGCGCGATGGTGCAGTTGTTTCGGATTCAGGTGCTGTATCATGACGCATATGCTGAAAAAGCGCAGGATCAGCAATCATTTGGAAGAACTCTTGAAGCAAGCAGGGGCGGCATTTTTTGGACGGATGTATATTCCAGTAACAAGCTGTTCCCCTTAGCAATTGACAAAGCATCTTTTGAGGTTTTCATTGTGCCGAAAGCTATGCACGACAAAGATACTGTTGCACGCCTTTTGGCTGATACACTTCATGTTCCCTATGAAGAAGTGCGGCAGAAGGCGGATATTGAGAACGATCCATATGAGCCGATTCAAAAAAAAGTCCCGGAAGAAAAGAAGCTAGAGATAGAGTCATATAACCTTGATGGTATTGGCTTTAAAAAAGAAGTGCAGAGGTTTTACCCTGAAGAGAGCTTGGCAAGCCATATTACGGGATTTGTCGGATTTGACGGCGACAGGCTCGTTGGCAGATACGGAATGGAAGAGTATTTTGAAAATGAATTTGTCGGGAAAAATGGAGTTTTAGAAACAGAGCGCGATGTCCACGATCGGCCAATTGGTGTAGGGGAGAGGCGCGTTGAAAATGCTCAAAATGGAATGAATGTAGTTGTGACGCTTGATAAGACGCTCCAGTTTATTGTATGCAAGAAACTGGATGAGTACGTTTTGAAATATCACGCCGAAGGAGGGAGCGTGATTGTCCTTGAACCATTTTCCGGCGCTGTGCTTGCGATGTGTAATGCTCCAAGATTTAATCCCAATGCGTATAATGAAGAAAAAGACGCCAATATATTTGTAAATTCTGCAATTTCCAAGCAGTATGAACCTGGATCAATTTTTAAATCAATTACTATGGCGGCGGGCCTTGATGCAGGAGCGGTGACCCCTTATACAACCTATGAAGATAAAGGCTTTGAAAAAATAGGCGGTTATACTATACGCAATGCCGCACGCAAAGTATATGGCCAAAGCAGCATGGTTGAAGTACTGGATTATTCAATCAATACCGGCGCAATATTCGTGATGAGAAAAACAGGGCAAAATGTTTTTGCCCGTTATCTCAAGGAATTTGGGTTTGGAGAGCTCTCTGGTATTACCCTTTCAGGCGAAGCCCCTGGAGATATTACCGCGCTTTCGGAATCTTCGTCGGAGGTGTATTTTGCAACAGCGTCCTTTGGGCAGGGTATTGCGGTTACTCCTTTACAAATTGTTGCTGCGTATGCGGCTATTGCAAATGGCGGTGAATTAGTACAGCCTTACGCGGTGAAGGAAATACAGCATTACGACGGCTCCAAGGAAATTTTTGGCAGAAAGGTTGTTCGAAGAGTCATATCAAAAGGCGCTTCCTCAACCCTTACCGCAATGCTGACGTCAGTTGTGCACAATGGACATGCAAAAAAAGCTGGCGTGAAAGGGTACGCCATTGCAGGTAAAACCGGTACGGCGCAAGTTCCAAACACTACACAGGCAGGATATTCTGATGACACAATCCACTCTTTTGTTGGTTTTGGTCCTGCGGATGATCCTGCATTTGTGATACTTGTTAAGATTGATAAGCCAAAATCTCCAGGCATTCGTTTTGCTGAAGAAACGGCGGCGCCGCTTTTTAGGGAGATAGCTTCATTTTTGTTGAATTATTTAGAAATTCCTCCTCACGTACCTTCATGAGAAATCTTCTTCAAAATGTATTAGCATTTTTCGCGGTAAGAATTTTGAAATTGTATGCGCCGACCGTTGTGGGGATCACCGGAAGTTTAGGCAAAACATCTGCAAAATCAATGATGTATCATTTTCTTGAGGGGCACTACAAAGTCCGCAAGAGCGCTAAAAATTATAATAATGAGATAGGAGTGCCTCTCACTATTATTGGTGCACTGCCCCCGGCGCATCCTCTGTTATGGGTGCGCGTTTTTGCTTACGCATTCTGGCTTTTGCTGGTGAAGCAAAAAAACTACCCGCACCTTTTGATTCTTGAAATGGGCGTGGATAGGCCAAAGGATATGGACTATCTTTCAAAGATTGTACGGCCCGACATTGGAGTGCTTACCTCAATTGCAGAGGTGCACACAGAATTTTTCAGAAGATATGAAAGTTTAGTGAAAGAGAAGCACAAACTGCCTTTAATGGTCCCAGATCAGGGATTAGTGATTTTAAATGCTGATTATGATGAAGTGATGAAAGTGAAAGAGAAGCTCAAATGCAGAGTGAAGACGTATGGGTTTTCAAAAGAAGCTGATGTGCGCGCGGTTGAGGTGAGAATTGTGGAGGATGCAGAAAAAAAATAAACTTCTCGGCACAAACTTCAAGTTAGTGTACCGTAAGGTCCTCGTTCCTATGTTTCTTCCCGGAACCATAGGAACGCATAATCTTTATGCAGTAATGGCAGGCGCTGTGTTAGGCTTTGAATTTAAGCTTAATGGCGTACAAATTGCAGATGCGCTTTCAACGTATGAAGTCCCTCCGGGGAGAATGAAGATTTTAGAGGGCGAACGATCATCAATCATTATTGATGATACGTATAACGCCGCACCGGAATCTATGAGGATGGCCCTTTCAACCATTGCTGACATTGAAACGGAAAAACGAAAAATTGCTGTACTGGGAGACATGCTGGAGCTTGGAGATATTTATGACCAGAGCCATAAGGATATTGGGAAATTAGCGGCACACGTTGCCCAGATTGTGTTGACGGTGGGCGAGGGGGGAGAACTTATGAGAGAAGCGGCGCTTAAATCCGGGAAAATTTTGAAAGAACATGTATACTCTTTTAAAACTTCAGATCAGGCAGGGGCATGGCTTGAAAAACATCTCCAAGAAGGTGATATTATTTTGGTAAAAGGCTCGCAGGCGATGCGTATGGAAAAATGCGTGAAACAGATCATGAAAGAGAAAGAAAAAGCACAACACCTGCTTGTGCGCCAGGAACCCCAGTGGCTGAAGATATTATGAACACAATAATTGTTCTAAGAGATTGTGCTCGTACGTATGAAGATTTTTAAGCGGCTTTTGTGCGATTCCGCATTCCATTGCGGCGCGGGCTACGAGGCGTGCAACTCTCGGAACTACGCGCGGATCAAATGGCTTTGGGATGATATAATCAAAATCTAACGGCTCTTTTTTAGTGAACATTTTTTTTGCTCCGTCCTCTTTATAGGTGCGTGAAAGATAGATTTGTATGTTTTTTGGAATGGCTTCTTTGGTAAGATCATTCAGCGCTTGCGCCGCGGCGAGCTTCATTTCTATGGAAATGCGGGACGCGCGTACATCCAGCGCGCCGCGAAATATTCCCGGAAAGCCAAGAACATTATTTATTTGGTTTGGAAAATCGCTTCGTCCTGTTGCAATGATCAGTGCCCCGTACTTTTTGGCGCTCTCCGGCATGATTTCAGGGAAGGGGTTTGCAAGCGCAAAAACAACTGGTTTGCTGTTCATGCTTTGGATCATCTCTTTCGTCAGAATATTGGCAACGGACACGCCCACAAAAATATCTGCTCCGCGCATGGCCTGCGCAAGTGTTTTTACTTCGCTCTCTTTACGCGCAAAGAGCAGTTTGTGCTTGTTGAGGTTTTTATCTCGCCCTTTGTAAATCACGCCTGTGCTATCTAAAAGCGTTATATGTTCGCGTTTTGCGCCCGCATGCACATAAAGCTTTGCAGAGGCGATTCCAGCTGCCCCTGCACCGTTGATGACGATTTTTACCCGGCTCAATTTTTTTCCGACAAGCTCAAGAGAGCCGAGTATTCCCGCAAGTGAGATAATTGCGGTGCCGTGCTGATCATCGTGAAAAACGGGAATGTGGAGGTTTTTTGAAAGCGTTTCTTCTATATCAAAACATTCCGGCGCTTTAATATCTTCCAGATTAATTGCACCAAAATTTGCCTCAAGTGATGCAACAATATGAATGAAATCTTCTTTATTGGCATGACCTTTTATCGCAAGCGGTATGCCGTTTAAGCCGGCAAACCTGCGTAACAGTATTGCTTTCCCCTCCATCACCGGCATGCTTGCCAGTGCGCCAATAGTGCCGAGCCCAAGCACCGCGCTTCCGTCCGTAATGACGCCGACAGTATGCCCCCGCGACGTGTATGCATAGGATAGTTCCGGGTTTTTGCTGATTTCTAAGCACGGATATGCAACTCCCGGCGAATACGCGAGCGAAAGGTCTTCCTGGCTTGCGCATGGTTTTGAAGAAGTAATTTTGATTTTCCCCGCGGGTTTTAACGCATGATAGCGCAGGGCTTTGTTTTTGAGGTTGTTCATAAAGGTTG
>CAZHCQ010000082.1:0-3661 GCA_964531415.1 uncultured Gammaproteobacteria bacterium | reverse complement strand
CGCTATCCTCGCGGGGCGCATACACGCCAAGCTCTTGCAGGCTCTTTAAATTTATGGAGCGGACTGCTTCTAATGCCGAGAGGAATGCTTTGCCCGAAGGAATCAGCTCATCAAGCGTTTCGCGTTCCCGTATGAGCAAGGTCTTTTTTTCTTCACGGTACTCTTTTGCATCAATACCTTTCGTATTTTCAAGGCGATACAGCGCGTCTGCAAGCGCGTCAAGCCGCGCCAAAAGCACATTCAAATCTTGAATGCTGGAAATAATATCGCTTTGCGTGGATAAATTTGTTCTTTGTATATTGATGCTATTCATAATATTCTATTCAAATACGGCAGGTAGGGGCACGCCATGGCGTACCACTACAAAAGAACACCTATTTTACAAATGCACATTACACCCCCTCAAACACCCAAATTTCCCTCTCCAGTTTTTGCCCCTCGCGGGCATACACAAAATCGGTTCGCTCTGACGTACTCCCGCGTAGGGGTACGCCATGGCGTGCCCCTACGCGACGAAATCCCAGTTCCTGCATTTTTACCTCAAGCGGCAAAAAAAGCCGCTCCCCTCCATACCGAAATACCGGCCATACCATCACCAGCCGCCCGTTTTTCGTGAGAATTTTTTTAAACTCGGAAAGAGCGCTTGCGTACATCTCGGTAAGAGAATCTATAATTCCAGAGAGCTTTTCGCGCGATTCATTTCCCCGCAAAGGCGGCCCTAAAAACGGTTCGGTAACAATTGCAGAAATGCTCTGCGGTTTTATTTGAGAGGAAATCCCGCCTGCATCATACACAAACACCTGCTTTAAGTTCACCTTTTTAATCCGCTTATTGAATACAAGCCACTCCAAATTTTTACGGGTTGCGCCAACGGCCTGATCGCTGATATCTGACCCCCATAAATTCGTGTACCCCATAAGATACGCTTCCATAAGAATTGTGCCGGTTCCGCAAAACGGGTCTAGAATTGATCCGTTGCGCGGCGCCTGCGCTAAGTTTATCATCATTTGCGCAAGTTTTGGCGGAAGCATTCCAGCGCGCGGGTTGCGCGCGGGCTTGCCAAAATCCCGCAGGGCGTAGGATTCAAAATCCTGCACCGCAATGGTTCTTCCAAAATAAGTTATGCGCGGTGTTGGAGCTTTCAAAAATACCACTTCCATTCCGCTCTTTTCAACAAGGCGATTTTTTGCAACCACTACCGATGAAAGCGTCTGCTCGCGAGACGTAACAAAGCGGCACTTCACCCCTTCTGCAGAAATACTTTTCTTTATTGAAATACCAAGGCTGTGCAGAGCTTTTTTATCCCCTAATCCATACCCGCTGAAACCGAATGTGAACTTTTCTTTTCCCTTTTCTATCGTGTGGAATGAAACTGCCCTTTGCATGAGGAGCATCTGAACTTCCAGTGAAATCACAGGAAACTCGCCCTGCCCCAACACAATTCCAGCCTTCAGTGCGCCGCCGAGTTCGTCTAAAAAATAGACGTGAAGAGGGTCTAGCCCCGTCATATCAAATATCACTGCCTCGGCAGTCTCGCAGACAAGCGTGCTTTCAATCTGTTTTCTTTCAAAGTACGAACTCAACTCCGCCCTTGACAACCTCACATTTTTCCCTAAGATGAAGAAGAATAACATTCTTTTTAATAAATAATTGCCCCATAACCACTTCCTGATCCCTACAAGGCATTCAGGAATCTTCATAAAAACTATGAAGATACGGGGAAACTGCCTTTTCTGTGTTTGTATACCAACTTGTCTATATTATACCATCAACTTTTAAGCAAGACGAAATTCAAACTATTCAAGCAGAGGTTAAAGCTGTGCTTGCCCAACATGGCGCTGAAATTACGCATGAGCGCATCATTGGAAATAAACGGCTCGGGTATGTGATTAAACAACAAACAAACGGCTTTTATGTTGTGCTGGAATACTCGGCTCCTCCTGCATCGCTCCCTGCAATCGGCAAAGCGCTTGATCTGTTTCAAAAAGTTTTACGGTATCAACTTGTAAAGGTACAAGCAAAAACTGAAGAGGCGCGCGCCGCGGAAACGCAGAAGCACGAACGCATCAAACAGTTTTTTCGGGATCGTAAAAATGCCCGGAAAACCGCTCTTTCAAGCAAGGGTCCTGCCCCAAGGCCGAAGCCAGCCGTACGCATGCAAGAACCTCTTATAGCAAGCACACAAAAATCAGAGGCAAGCGATCTAGAGAAGCCATCTCCGCCGCCGGTTCACCTTTCAGAACAGGATTTAGACAAAAAGCTTGATGAGATTTTGGAACAGGATATTTCTCTGTAATTATTATTAAGGCTGAAGCGCACTCAATTGTTTGAAACAGACCGACCTGTTGGAGCGCTCACGCCAAAAAACTATGGATTTGAATAAAGTGATGATTATCGGCCGCCTCACGAGGGATCCTGAAATGCGGACAACTCCAAGCGGAGCAACCGTGGTAAACTTCAGCCTTGCCACAAACCGCGCATACACCACCGCAACCGGAGAAAAAAAAGAAGAGGTGGAATACCACAATATTGTGGCATGGGGGAAACTTGCGCAAATTATCAGCCAATACGTTACCAAAGGAAGAAGAATTTATATTGAAGGCCGGCTCCAAACAAGATCATGGGACGACCAAAACGGCATTAAGCATTATAAAACAGAAACTGTCGCGGATAACATGATTATGCTGGATTCAAGAATTCCCGGAGATGCTGGGCAATCTTCATACGCGAAAGACGATGCAGGCGGAGGCGAAAAAATCCCAACAATTTCTGTTGACGCGCCGGCAAACAGCCTGACCGATGCGGACCCGGGCGACATAGAAGAAGAAGAGGTGCGCATAGAAGATATTCCGTTTTAATACATTTATTTATCATCTCTTATGGCTCAACGAACAACAAGGCGAAACACTGGAAATCGGTTTAAATCGCGCCGTACTGACGCAGACCAAACAAAAAAATGCTGCCACTTTTGCGTCCATGGCCTTGATGAAATTGACTACACCGATAACAGCATACTCATTAACTTTCTTTCGGAAAACCGCAAAATTATTCCGCGAAAATATACCGGCACATGCAGTAAGCACCAACGAACGCTTTCGCAGGCAGTGAAACGGTCGCGTATTATGGCGTTCATTCAATTTGTCCCTCAATAAGCGCATGTTGGAAATTACACAGCTCAAAAGCGGAACAATTTTTAAATATCAGGGCGAACCGGCGCTCGTGCTTTCGTATAAGCATACACACATGGGGCGCGGAAGCGCTACCGTACGGATAAAAATGCGGAGCCTTCTTACCTCCAAAGTGCTTGAACTTTCGTTCAAAGGGAACGACAAGGTTGAAGAGGCAGACATTGAGCGAAACAGCGCGAATTTTCTTTATAAGGACCAGTCGTTCGCGTACTTTATGAACAACGAAACATTTGATCAGTTTGAACTTCCCACAAGCGCGTTGGAAGATACCTTGCTTTACCTTAAAGAAGGCATGGAACTTGCGGCGGTTATTTTTGAAGGAAAGCCGATGAGCATTGAAATTCCCAAAAAGGTGCAGATGGAAATAGCCCATACCGAACCGGCGGTTCGCGGAGATACGGCACAAGGATCTGCCACGAAACCAGCAACAACAGAAACTGGACTCACGTTACATGTTCCGCTTTTTATAAGCG